>DATBEA010000461.1:0-1589 GCA_036276215.1 Usitatibacter sp. | reverse complement strand
AGAAGCCGTCGAAGTTGAGGACCGCGCCCGTGCCAGCGTTGTAGATCGGGTTGTCCTCGAGCACTACGACCGTGGCGCAGACGGCGTCCATCGAAGACCCGCCGCCGCGCAGCACCGACCGGCCCGCCTCGGCCGCGGCCCTCATTCCGTCGACGGCGTCCTGCTCGGAGCCGGGCCGCCAGTTCCCGGCGCCTCCGTGCGCGATGAGTGCGATGGGCATGTCAGTGGCCTTCGGGATTGCGCAGCTTCAGGTGCAGCTCGCGAAGCTGCTTCTCGGTGACGGGGGTCGGAGCTTCGACCATCAGGTCCTGCCCGCGTTGCGTCTTCGGGAAGGCGATCACATCGCGGATCTGCTCCACGCCCGCGAGCAGCGTCACCATCCGGTCCAGCCCGAAGGCGATGCCGCCATGGGGCGGAGCGCCGTAGGCGAGAGCGTCCAGCAGGAATCCGAACTTGGCGCGCTGCTCCTCCTCGCCGATGCCCAGCACCGCGAACTGCCTCTGCTGCACCTCGGCCCGGTGGATCCGCACGGAGCCCCCGCCGATCTCCCAGCCGTTCAGCGCGATGTCGTAGGCCTTGGCGAGGACCCGCCCCGGATCGGTAGCCATCAGCTCCACGTGCTCGTCCTTGGGGCTCGTGAAGGGATGGTGCGCGGCACTCCAGCGCTGGTTCTCCTCGTCGTATTCGTAGGCGGGAAAGTCCAGCACCCAGACCGGCTTCCAGCCCGGCTCGAAATGGCCCTTCTCGTGGCCCACCTTGTTGCGAAGCGCGCCCAGCGCGTCGTTCACCACCTTGCGGCGGTCGGCGCCGAAGAAGAGGATGTCGCCCGCCTTCGCTCCCGTGCGCTCGATGATCTTCCCGAGGATCTCCGGGGAGAGGAACTTCACGATGGGCGACTGCAAGCCCGTGTCGTCCAGCTTCGCGGGATCGTTCACGCGGATGTATGCGAGGCCCTTGGCGCCATAGATGGCGACGAAGGGCGCGAGGTCGTCCAGCTCCTTGCGCGTGAACTGCTCGTTGCCGCCCGGCACGCGCAGCGCGGCGACGCGCCCGTCCTTCAGCTCGGCCGCGGACTTGAACACCTTGAATCCCGCGTCCTTCACGATGTCGGTGAGCTCGGTGAGCTCGAGCTTCACGCGAAGGTCGGGCTTGTCGCTGCCGTAGCGCGAGGTGGCCTCGGCGTAGGTCAAGCGCGGGAAGGCCGGCAGCTCCACGTCGAGGACGCGCTTGAAAACGTGGTACACGAGGCCTTCCATCATGTCCTGGATCTCGCGCTCGGTGAGGAACGAAGTCTCGATGTCCACCTGCGTGAACTCGGGCTGGCGGTCGGCGCGCAGGTCCTCGTCGCGGAAGCACTTGACGATCTGGTAGTAGCGGTCGAAGCCCGACACCATGAGCAGCTGCTTGAAGAGCTGCGGGGACTGCGGCAGCGCGTAGAACTGGCCGTCGTGCAGGCGCGAGGGCACGAGGAACTCGCGCGCGCCTTCCGGCGTGCTCTTGTAGAGCACCGGCGTCTCCACGTCGATGAAGCCGTTGCCGTCGAGGTAGCCGCGCGTCGCGCGCGCCACCGCGTGACGCAGCATGAGCGC
>DATBEA010000460.1:0-3732 GCA_036276215.1 Usitatibacter sp. | reverse complement strand
CCACGAGGATTTCCGCCATCTCGTTCGCGCGCTTCGCAGCCGCGACATGGAGGTCGCGCTCGACATCGCCTTCCAGGTGGCGCCCGACCATCCGTGGGTCACGCAGCATCCCGAGTGGTTCCGCCGCCGGCCCGACGGGAGCGTCCAGTTCGCCGAGAACCCGCCGAAGAAGTACGAGGACATCTACCCGATCGACTTCGAGTGCGCCGACTGGCGCGCGCTGTGGCAGGCGCTGCACGACGTCGTCGCGTTCTGGGCCAGGGAGGGCGTGGAGGTCTTCCGCGTCGACAACCCGCACACGAAGCCCTTCGCGTTCTGGGAGTGGACGATCGCGGAGATCCGGCGCGAGTACCCGGGCGCGATCTTCCTCGCCGAGGCCTTCACGCGCCCGCGCGTGATGCATCGCCTCGCGAAGCTGGGCTTCTCGCAGTCGTACACCTACTTCACCTGGCGCGTCACGAAGGAGGAGCTCACCGAATACTTCACCGAGCTCTCGCAGGATCCGTCGCGCGAATTCTTCCGCCCCAACTGCTGGCCCAACACGCCCGACATCCTTCCGTACCACCTCCAGGACGCGAATCCCGCGATGTTCCGCCTGCGCCTCACGCTCGCGGCCACGCTCGCGGCGAGCTACGGGATCTACGGCCCGGCTTTCGAGCTCTGCGAGAACCGGCCGCGCGACCCGGGCACGAGCGAGGAATACCTGGACTCCGAGAAGTACGAGCTCAAGCATTGGGACCGCGAGAACCCCGCGAGCCTGGCGCCGCTCGTGGCGAAGCTGAACGCCGTGCGCAACGCGCATCCGGCGATGCAGTCGGACTGGAGCCTCGCTTTCCACGCGACCGACAACGAGCAGCTTGTCTGCTACTCGAAGCGCAACGGCCGCGACCGCGTGCTGGTGGCCGTGAACCTCGATCCCCACAACGTGCAGGCGGGATGGGTGGAGCTGGACCTCGAGGCGCTGGGACTCGCGGCCGATGCGTCCTTCACGGTGCACGACGAGCTTTCCGGCGAGTCGTACCCGTGGCACGGGCGGCGCAATTTCGTGATGCTCGACCCGGGCCGCGCCCCGGCGCACGTCTTCACCGTCAGCGCCTAGATGGACACGCGCAGCCTCGCCAATCCCCAGCCGGTCGCGGCCGAGGATGACCCGCAGTGGTACATGGACGCCATCATCTACCAGCTGCACGTGAAGGCGTTCTTCGACTCGAACGACGACGGCATGGGCGACTTCCGCGGCCTCACGGAGAAGCTCGACTACGTGCGCGACCTGGGCGTGAACACGATCTGGGTCATGCCGTTCTACCCGAGCCCGCTCCTGGACGACGGCTACGACGTCGCCAACTACGAGGATGTGCACCCGCCCTACGGCACGCGCGAGGATTTCCGGCGCTTCGTGCAGGAAGCCCACGAGCGCGGCCTTCGCGTGGTGACCGAGCTCATCGTGAACCACACCTCGGACCAGCACCCGTGGTTCCAGGCGGCGCGCCGCGCGCCCAAGGGCAGCCCCAAGCGCGACTACTACGTCTGGAGCGACGACCCCAACAAGTACGCGGGCACTCGGATCATCTTCACCGACACCGAGTCGTCCAACTGGGCTTGGGACCCGGTGGCGCAGCAGCACTACTGGCACCGCTTCTTCAGCCACCAGCCGGACCTCAACTTCGACAACCCGCACGTGCTGCGCGCGGTGCTGAAGGCCATGCACTTCTGGCTCGACATCGGCGTGGACGGTTTCCGCCTCGACGCGATCCCGTACCTGGTCGAGCGCGAGGGCACCACGAACGAGAACAACCCCGAGACGCACGACGTGGTGAAGCAGATCCGCGCGGACCTCGACCGGAACTACAAGGGCAAGCTCCTGCTCGCCGAGGCCAACATGTGGCCCGAGGAAGTGCGCCAGTACTTCGGCGACGGCGACGAATGCCACATGGCCTACCACTTCCCGATGATGCCGCGGCTCTACATGTCGATCGCGATGGAGGACCGCTATCCCCTGGTCGAGATCATGTCGCAGACCCCGCCCATCCCCGAGAACTGCCAGTGGGCGATCTTCCTGCGCAACCACGACGAGCTCACCCTCGAGATGGTGACCGATCGCGAGCGCGACTACATGTACCGGATCTTCGCCGAGGACCCGCGCATGCGCGTGAACGTGGGCATCCGCCGGCGGCTCGCCCCGCTCATGGAGAACAGCCGGCCGAAGATCGAGCTCATCACGTTCCTCCTCATGACCATGCCGGGCGCGCCGATCCTCTACTACGGCGACGAGATCGGCATGGGCGACAACATCTACCTGGGCGACAGGAACGGCGTGAGGACGCCGATGCAGTGGACGCCCGACCGCAACGCCGGCTTCTCGCGCGCCGACCCGCAGCGGCTCTACCTGCCGCCGATCATGGACCCGGTGTACGGCTACCAGGCGGTGAACGTCGAGTCGCAGCTGCGCAACACCTCGTCGCTGCTGCACTGGACGCGCAGGCTCATCGCCACGCGCCGGCGCTTCAAGGCGTTCGGGCGCGGGTCGCTCTCCTTCCTCGAGCCCGGCAACCGCAAGGTGCTCGCGTTCATCCGCGAGTTCGAGGGCGAAGCGATGCTCTGCGTGGCGAACCTCTCGCGCGTGCCCCAGGCCGTCGAGCTCGACCTCGCGCGCTTCGAAGGCCGCGTGCCGGTGGAGCTCTTCGGCAACGAGCCCTTCCCGCCGGTGGGCAAGGCGCCTTACCTCATCACGCTTCCCGGCCACGGCTACATGGCGTTGCGCCTCGCGAGCGACGTGAAGCCGCCCGGATGGCACCAGCAGCAGCTCGGGCCGCGGCGCCTTCCCGTGCTCGTGCTGGCGCCCGGCTGGCAGGAAGCGCTCGACAGCGGATCGGCCGCGCCCCAGCCCGGGCGGATCTTCATGCACATCGGCCACGAGCGCCTTCGCGACGACGTGCTGCTGCCGTACCTGCGCGCGCGCCGCTGGTTCGCGGCGAAGAACGAGAAGCTCGACGACTTGCGCGTGACGATGACGGCGCCCTGGAAGTGGGGCTCCAACACGTGGACCGTCACGTTCGTCGAGGCGCGCCTCGAATCGGGCAAGTGCCAGCGCTATTTCCTTCCGGTCGCCCGTGACTGGGAGACGCGCTCCCACGACCCCCTCACGCGCTACGCGGTCCACGCCATCGCCAAGGTGCGCCACCGCGACCGCGTGGGCATCTTCTTCGCGGCGTTCGCCGACCCGGAGTTCCCGCGCGCGCTGGCGCAGGCCATGGGCAAGGGCGGCGAGATGGCGCTGGGCCCCGGCAAGCTGCGTTTCTCCTCGACGCCGCTCTACGACGCGCAGGCCGCCGCCATCGCCGAGGAGGTGCGCGTCCCGGCGCTCGAGCAAAGCAACACCGCGGTCTTCTTCGGCAACCGGCTCTTCCTCAAGGGCTACCGGCGCATGCGCGAGGGCGTGAATCCCGAGCTGGAGCTGGGGCGCTTCCTCACCGAGACCTCGCCCTTCCCGCACATCGCGCCGGTGCTGGGCGCGGTCGAATACCAGGAAGGCGGCGCGGAGCCCGTCACGCTCGCGATGCTGCAGCAATTCGTCGAGAACCAGGGCGACCTCTGGACGCTCACGTGCCAGCACCTGGGGCGCCTCGTCGCGATGCCGGCGCCCGCCGCGGCCGCCGGGGGCAGCGCCGACTCGGTCGCGGCCGACTTCCACCTTGGGCGCATGGCGCTCCTCGGGCGGCGCATTGCCGAGCT
>DATBEA010000459.1:0-5616 GCA_036276215.1 Usitatibacter sp. | reverse complement strand
GCAGCCGCTCCAGGCGCGGGTTGGGTGGCAGTACGGGCGTGAGCGCCGCGCGCGAATGCGCCGCGATCTCTTTCCAGAAATGGCACGCGACGTCCTGGCCATCGTCGGAGGCGAGCACGGGCTCGGCCTCGGCGCAGAGCGGGCGCGCATGGGGGCATCGCGTGCGGAAGCGGCAGCCCGAAGGCGGGTCGATGGGGCTCGGCACGTCGCCTTGCAGCACCACGCGGTTGCGGCGCACGCGCGGCTCGGGCATGGGGATCGCCGAGAGCAGCGCCTGCGTGTACGGGTGCCGGGGTCGCGCGAACACGTCGCGCTTGGCGCCGATCTCGACGACCTTTCCCAGGTACATGACGGCGACGCGGTCGGCGATGTGCTTCACGACGGCGAGATCGTGGGCGATGAAGAGATACGCGAGGCCCAGGCGCGCCTGCAGGTCGCGCAGGAGGTTCACCACCTGCGCCTGGATGGAGACGTCGAGCGCGGAGACGGGCTCGTCGCACACGATGAGGCGGGGCTCGACCGCGATGGCGCGCGCGATCCCGATGCGCTGGCGCTGCCCGCCGGAGAACTCGTGCGGATAGCGCTGCGCATGCGCGGGTGCCAGGCCCACGAGGCCCAGGATCTCGGCCACGCGCTCGCGCCGGCGGCCCTCGGCGATCGCGTGGAGCATGAGCGGCTCGCCCACGATCTCGCCCACGGTCATCCGCGGATTGAGCGAGGCGTACGGATCCTGGAAGATGATCTGCATGCGCGCACGCTCGGCACGAAGCGACTTGCCGTCCAGCTTGAAGAGATCGCGCCCCTCGAAATGCACGCTCCCCGACGTGGGCTCGATGAGGCGAAGCACGAGCCGCCCGGTCGTGGACTTGCCGCAACCCGATTCGCCCACGAGGGCGAGGGTCTCGCCCGCTCCGAGGGTGAAGCTCACGCCATCCACGGCGTGCACGAAGCTCCGGGTGCGCCGCCAGCTCGCACCTCGCACCGGAAAGCGCTTCACCAGGTTCTCGGCGCGCAGCAGCTCGCTCACGCCGCCTTCTCCGACTTGAGCTCGAGCGGCGCATACCAGCAAGCCGCGAGATGCCCGGCGGTGACCTCCATGAGCGGCGGGTCTTCCTGCGTGCACCGTGACGTGGCGAAGGGGCAGCGCGGGCTGAACCGGCAACCTCGCGGCAGGTCGAGCGGGCTCGGCACCTGCCCCTCGATGGCGGGAAGCCGGGCCTGCTCCACCGCGAGCTTCGGGATCGATCCCAGGAGGCCGATGGTGTAGGGATGCTGCGGCTCGGCGAAGAGGGCTTCGACGGGGGCCACCTCGACGATGCGTCCCGCGTACATCACCGCGACATCTTCCACCAGCTCGGCGATCACGCCGAGGTCGTGGGTGATGAGGATGATCGCCGTTCCGGTCTCGTCGCGCAGCGTTCGCATGAGCTCGAGGATCTGGGCCTGGATCGTCACGTCGAGCGCGGTGGTGGGCTCGTCGGCAATGAGGAGCTTGGGCTTCAACGCCAGCGCCATCGCGATCATCGCGCGCTGGCGCATCCCGCCCGAGAGCTGGTGCGGGTATTCGCCGAAGCGCCGCGCGGGCGAGGGCATGCGCACCTTGTCGAGCATCTCGATCGCCTGGCGGTCGGCCTCGGCGCGATCGACCTTCCGGTGGCGAAGGATTCCCTCGGAGATCTGCATGCCGATGGTGAACGCGGGGTTCAACGAGGTCATCGGCTCCTGGAAGATCATCGAGATGCGATTTCCCCGCACGTCACGCATCGCCGCCGCCGGGAGCTGGAGCAGGTCTTCGCCCTCGAAGAGGATCTCGCCCGCGGCCACGCGGCCTGCCGGCGCCGCGATGAGCCCCATGATGGAGAGCGCCGTCACGCTCTTGCCGCAGCCCGATTCGCCGACGAGGCCCAGCGTGCGGCCGGCCTCGAGGGTGAGGCTCACGCCGTCGACCGCGTTGAAGGTGCCGTCGTCGGTCGTGAAGGATGTCGCGAGGCCGCGGACTTCGAGCAGCGCCACGGTCTACGCGAGCTTCGCGCGTTCGGCCTGGAAGCGCGCGACCCGCGCGTCGATCTCGGCGCGGTCGATGATCCCCGTCGGATCGGCGCGGGTGGGAAGGCACTGCATGAAGGCCTGGAAGCGCTCGAGGCTCGCGGCATGAAGGCGCCGCAGCTCCGCGAGCGGTTCCGGATGGTCATCCACGCGAAGGCTGAGGAGCGGATATTCCTCGGCGCCGTGGATCACGATGGCCGCGCCCTGCTTGCCGCGCTTGTCGCCGCCCGCGGCCTCGCCCGCTTCCATGGCCGACATCAGGCGTTCGGCGAAGCGAAGCGATCCGCCCGCCACGTAGGCGCGTTCGGTTTCCTCGAGCACCCGTGGGCCGGCGAGCATGTTGCCCGCCATGGAATAACCGGGGCCCGCGCGGTGGCCGCACCATGGCACGCATTCGCGCCCGGTGTGCTGCGCGCTGCGGCCTTTCGAATCGACCACGTGAAGCTGGCGCACTTCACGCCCGCCATCCGCGCCCACGAGGCGAGCGACCACGGCTTGCGGGTCGAGGCCTTCGTCGAGTGCCGCGAGCCCGTCGCGCGCGTAGAGCGGATTGATGAGCGCCTGGGTCGAGAGCGCTCCCTTGCCCGCGCGGATCGCGGGGCAGAGCGCGCCCACGGCGAAGAAACGGCTCGCCACCGCCACCGCGAGCTGGCCGGTGGCGGCGTCCCACGCGACGATCGACCAGGTCATTGCTTGAGCAGCAGCTTCTGCACGCGCCAGTTGAGGAGCTCGGCCACGTAGATCGTGTGCTCGTTGGGGCAGGCGATCTCGTGGATCCAGCCGAATTGCTTCAGCTGCTTGCCCGATTCGCCCAGCACGCCGAGGACCTTGCCGTCGAGGGAGAGCTTGTAGAGGCGCCCCGGGTAAGCGTCGGAGGTGAAGATCACCTGGTTGGGCGGCGGCGTGATGCACACCGTCCACGGCGCGCCGGGCGCGAACGTGCCCGACGTGGCGTCCGGGTTGGGCTTGGCACCGATGGCGGGCTTGGCGTTGTGGTCGAACGGCACGTCGATGGTGATGGCGCGCAGGAAGTTGCCGTCGCCGTCGAAGACCTGGATGCGGCGGTTGAACCGATCGGCCACGTACACGTTGCCCTTGGCGTCGGTCGCGATGTTGTGGGGCGTGTTGAACTCACCCGGCTTGTCGCCGCGATCGCCCCAGGACTTGAGCCAGTTGCCATTGTGGTCGGCCTTGGCCACGCGGGAATTGATGTACCCATCGCTGATGTAGATCTCGCCCTTCGGCCCGAAGGCCACGTCGGTCACCTGGCGGAAGCGGCCGTCCTCGGCGGGCAGCGGCGGCTTGGGGTGCTTCACGGGAGCCGTGTCCTCGTCGGAGGCTTCCTGCTTGCGCCCGAACACCATGCGCACGCGCCCTTCCGGGTCGAACTTGACGACCATGTCCGAGCCCTTGTCCACGGCCCAGATGTTGTCCTGCGGGTCGATGCGCACCGAGTGGGCGAACGACCATGCATAGAGATTCTTGCCGATCTCGCGCACGAAGGTGCCGTCGGGCGTGAATTCGAGGAGCTGCGCGGCCGCGGCGGCGTACGCCGGGCCCGTGGTATTGCCGCGGGAGAACACGAATACGTGGCCCTTGGAGTTCACGGCCACGCCCGTCACCTCGCCGAAGTACATGTCCTTGGGCAGGCGCACGGGGTCGGGCACGGAATCGAAGGCGATGATGGGAGCCGACTGGGCCCAGGCGAGGGCCGCGATCGAGGAGGCAAGGGCGGCGATGCAGCGGTTCATGACGGTCTCCCGAAAAAATCGTACGCTAGGTTAACAAGACCCGGGAGGCCAATCATGGACGAAAAGTACGAAGGCGGTTGCGCGTGCCGCGAGGTTCGCTACCGGCTCCTCGCTTCGCCGATGTTCGTGCATTGCTGCCATTGCACCTGGTGCCAGCGCGAGACCGGCTCGGCCTTCGCCCTCAACGCGATCTTCGAATCGGAGAATGTCGAGATCACCCACGGCAAGCCCGAGGACGTCGTGACGCCTTCCAACAGCGGCACGGGCCAGGTGATCGCGCGCTGCCCCAGGTGCCGCATCGCGCTCTGGAGCAACTACGGCGGGATCGGGGACTACTTTCGCTTCGTGCGCGTGGGCACGCTCGATTGGCCCGCGCGCTTCGCCCCCGACATCCACATCTTCACGTCCACCAAGCAGCCGTGGGTGAAGATCCCGGAGGGCATGCGGACGGTGCCCGAATACTACAAGTCCTCCGAGACCTGGCCGAAGGAAAGCCTTGCGCGCCGGGAAGCCGTGATGGCGCGGATGAAGGCCTGACCTGTCCCCTTTTTCGTGAAAAAGGGATCTGACCCCATCGTTAATCCGGCGTTATGGGGGGTAGGCGAGGGCGGGGCGAAGGACGAGAATTGGCCCCATGGAGGGTTTCCTGCAGGTCGAATTGCTGGGCCACCCGGGGTTTCGGGCGGGCGGCCAGCCCCTGGCGTGCGCCTCGCGCAAGGCCCTGTGGCTCGCGGCCTATCTCCTGCTGGAGCGAAAGCCCGTCACCCGGGCGAGCCTCGCGGCGGTCGTCTGGGGCTCGGACAGCCCGCGCCATGCGCTGGGAAGCCTTCGCGTGGCGCTCACCAAGCTGCCCGCGCCGGTGCTCGCTTGCCTCGAAGTCACGCGCGAGACCCTCGGCGTCGCGCCCGGCGCCCGGGTGAAGCTCGACGTCGACGCCTTCATGGAGGGTTGTGCGGCGCCGGATGTCGAGGGGCAGCTCGCGGGCCTCGCGATCTACCGCGGCGAGCTCATGCAGAGCGCCGAGACGGAAACCGCTCCCGAATTCGTCGATTGGCTCCTGCCCCGGCGGGAGCGCGCGCGCCAGCTCGCCCACGATGCGCACCTGCGCGTGGCGCAGCAGCTCTACGCCCGCGGCGACCGGGCACGTGCGCGGGAAGTGGTCGATGCGTGGCTGCGCCACGACTCGGCGAGCGAGTCGTTCCACGGCCTGCTCATGACGTGGCTCCCCAGCGACCAGGCGCTCGCACAGTACGAGGTCTACCGGCGCGCCCGCGCGGTGACGCTGGGTGCCGCGCCCTCGCCCGAGATGGCGGCGCGCGCCGAGCGCCTGCGCCGCGGCTCCGAGCCCGCGATGCGCGAGATGCCCGCGCGCCTCACGGCCGCGACGTCCTTCATCGGCCGCAACGATGAGCTCGCGGAGCTTCGCGGCCTGCTCGCCGATCCGTCCTGCCGGTTGCTCACGCTGCACGGCATGGGAGGCGTGGGGAAGACGAGGCTCGCTTCGGCCATCGCGGAGCACGAAAGCGCGGAATTCCCGGACGGCGTGCACGTCTGCGCGCTGGACGAGCTTCACGCGCCCGCGCTCTTCGCGCAGACCCTCGCGCGCGCATGCGGGCTGCATCCTTCGGGGAGCCAGCCTCCCCTGGACCTCGTCATCTCGTTCCTTGGCGATCGCGCGGCGCTGCTGGTGCTGGATAACCTCGAGCACCTGCTCGCCGCCGGCCCGGATCTGGCCCTCCTGCTCGCCGCATGCCCCACCCTCACGCTGCTCGTCACCAGCCGCGCGGCTATACGTGTCTCGGGCGAGCACGAGTTCGCC
>DATBEA010000458.1:0-3091 GCA_036276215.1 Usitatibacter sp. | reverse complement strand
GGGACCACGGAGCCTTCGCCGCCCGAGGCGAAGGTTCGCGCGTCGAGCGTGCCGGGGCTCGCGCTCGAATAGACGGTGATGGCGGTCTCGGCGTGCGCGAGCGAGGCGGCCAGCGCGGTGGCGAGGATCGAGGCGGTTTTCATGGTTGCGGCTCCTGGGTCGTTTATGACAAGGAGTACAAACGGACGGCGCGGCCGAAGGGGTTAGAATCTGCGGATGAAATTCACCGGCACCGATACCTACGTCGCCGACGAGGACCTGAAGCTCGCGGTGAACGCCGCGATCACCCTGCAGCGCCCGCTCCTCATCAAGGGCGAGCCCGGCACCGGCAAGACGATGCTCGCCGAGGAGGTGGCCCGCGCGCTCGGCATGCCGCTCTACCAGTGGCACGTGAAGTCCACCACCAAGGCACAGCAGGGCCTGTACGAGTACGACGCGGTGTCGCGCCTTCGCGATTCCCAGCTCGGCAAGGAAGGCGTGGCCGACATCGGCAACTACATCGTGAAGGGCGTGCTGTGGCAGGCCTTCGACTCGCAGGAGCAGGCGGTCGTGCTCGTGGACGAGATCGACAAGGCCGACATCGAGTTCCCCAACGACCTGCTGCGCGAGCTGGACCGGATGGAATTCTTCGTCTACGAGACGCGCCAGACCGTGCGCGCGGTGAAGCGCCCGGTGATCTTCATCACCTCGAACAACGAGAAGGAGCTCCCGGACGCGTTCCTGCGGCGCTGCTTCTTCCACTACATCCGCTTCCCCGACGCCGAGACGATGCAGGCGATCGTGGACGTCCACTATCCCGGGATCAAGAAGCGGCTCCTGCAGTCGGCGCTCGAGGTGTTCTTCGAGATCCGCGAGATGCCGGGCCTGAAGAAGAAGCCCTCGACCTCGGAGCTGCTCGACTGGCTGAAGCTGCTGCTCGCCGAGGACATCCCGCCCGAGGCGTTGCGCACGCCCGGCCACCAGGCGTCGATCCCGCCCCTGTACGGGGCGCTATTGAAGAACGAGCAGGACGTGCACCTTTTCGAGCAGCTGATCTTCCTGCAAAAGCGAGGGAGGTAACCGCATGGCGACGGTGAAGCGCAAGGCCACGACCCGCAAGGCGGCGCGCAGGCGGCCGGTGAAGAAGATGGGGACGACCAAGCCCACGGGCATCCGCAAGGCGCCCGCGCGCAAGGCCAAGGCCGCGGCGAAGAAGCGCGCCCCGGCGCGCCGGCTGGCGGGCGTGGGCAACGAGGCGGTCCTCAAGGCCACCGGGCGCACCTGGGACGACTGGCTCAAGGTCCTCGACCGCGCGGGCGCCAAGGCGATGCCGCACAAGGACATCGCCCTCATGCTTTCGCGCAAGTTCTCGGTGCCCAACTGGTGGAGCCAGATGGTGACCGTGGGCTACGAGCAGGCGCGGGGGCTGCGCAAGGTGAACCAGCAGCCGTCGGGATTCGCGGCGAACGCATCGCGCACCGTGCGCACCGCGCTCGACCGGCTCTTCCATGCCTGGCACGACCCGGAGACCCGCGCCCGCTGGCTTCCCGGCGCGCCCATCGAGGTGAAGCATGCGACCTCGGGCAAGTCGATGCGCATCAAGTGGACCCAGAACGGGTCCAACGTGGACGTGGGCTTTACCGCCAAGGGCCCGGGAAGAAGCGTCGTGGCGATCTCCCACGGCAAGCTCGCGAGCGCCGCCGAGGTGGCGCGGCAGAAGGCCTTCTGGAAGGACGCGCTCGCGCGGCTTGAAGCGATGTTCGAGCCGGTGAGCGGCCTGCACTAGCGGTGCTGCTGGATTTCTTCTTCGCGGTGCGCAAGGCCGGCGTGCCCGCGAGCCTCGACGAATTCCTCACGCTGCTGGAAGCGCTCGACAAGGGCGTCGTGTACGGCAGCGTCGAGGATTTCTACACGCTCTCGCGCCTGGCGCTCGTGAAGGACGAGGCGTACTTCGACCGATTCGACCTCGCATTCGCCGCTTACTTCAAGGGCGCCCAGGCGATCCCCGACGAGATCGTCACGCAGATTCCCGCCGAATGGCTGCGCAAGATCGCCGAGCGCTGGCTCACCGAGGAGGAGAAGGCGAAGGTCCAGGCCCTCGGCGGCTGGGAGAAGCTCATGGAGACGCTGAAGGAGCGGCTCGCCGAGCAGAAGGCGCGCCACCAGGGGGGCAACAAGTGGATCGGCACCGCGGGAACGTCGCCTTTCGGCGCCTACGGCTTCAATCCCGAGGGCATTCGCATCGGCCAGGAGGGCGGGCGCAACAGGAGCGCCGTGAAGGTCTGGGACAAGCGCGAGTTCCGCGACTACGACACCGACCGCGAGCTGGGCATCCGCAACGTGAAGATGGCGCTGCGGCGGCTGCGGCGCTTCGCCCGCGACGGCGCGCCCGAGGTGCTCGACCTCGACGGCACCATCCGCTCGACGGCGAAGAACGCCGGGTGGCTCGACATCCAGATGGTCGCGCAGCTCCACAACGCGGTGAAGGTGCTGCTCTTCCTCGACGTGGGCGGCACCATGGACGAGCACGTCCAGGTGGTCGAGGAGCTCTTCAGCGCCGCGCGCTCCGAATTCAAGAACCTCGAGCACTTCTATTTCCACAACTGCGTGTACGAGACCGTGTGGAAGGACAATCGCCGGCGCGGCGACCGCATGGCCACCGTGGACGTGATGAGGAAGTACGGCCACGACTACAAGCTGGTCGTGGTGGGCGACGCATCCATGAGCCCCTACGAGCTCGAGCAGCCGGGCGGCAGCGTGGAGCATTGGAACGACGAGGCCGGCCGCGCGTGGCTCGAGCGCATCCTTCGCGCGTGGCCGCGCGCGGTGTGGCTCAATCCCGTGCCCGAGGACCACTGGACGTGGACCACCTCGGTGCAGAACGTGCAGCGCATCATGGAGGGCCGCATGTATCCCGTGACCATCTCCGGCCTGGAGCGCGCGATGAAGTCGCTCGCCTGATCGCCGTGCCGAAACTTCGCGTGCAGTGCTTCGGCGTCTCCCTCGACGGCTATTCCGCGGGCCCGTCGCAGGACCTCCAGAATCCGCTGGGTGTTCGTGGACTGGAGCTCATGGACTGGTTCTTCAACACGAAGGTCTGGCGCGAGATGCA
>DATBEA010000457.1:0-8976 GCA_036276215.1 Usitatibacter sp. | reverse complement strand
TCGCCCGCCCAGCCGCTGATGCTGCGAAGCGCCTCGTACGAAGAGGCCGCAGCCGCGTAGGGGCGGTGGTTGGTGAGCGCCGCGAAGGTGTCGACGATCCCCGCCATGCGCCCGTAGATCCCGATCTCATCGCCGATGCGCGCGTTCGGGTAGCCGCTGCCGTTCATGCGCTCGTGGTGCTGCTCGATGCCCTCGATCACCTCGAGGTCGATATTGGCGGTGGTCGAAAGGATGTCGATGCCGTGCTGGACGTGGCGCTTGGCTTCCTCGTATTCCTCGGCCGTGAGCCGTCCCTGCTTCTCCAGGAGGTAGCGGGGCAGCTTGATCTTGCCGATGTCGAGCAGCAGGCCGATCTGCGCCAGCTGCTCGAGCTGCGGCTTGGGAAAGCCCAGGTGGCGCCCGAACGCCGTGAGGTACACCGACACCTGCAGGCCGTGCCCGTACGTGGAGATGTCTTCCTCGCGAAGCCGCGCGACCCACATGGCCGCATCGGGATTGCGCACGACGCTCTCGACCATCTCCTCGACGATCTCCTCGACGCGCTCGATCTCGAAGCTCTGGCCCAGCTTGATGTCCTGCACGAGCTTGTCGAGGAGGCTCGTGGCCCGGGTGACGGCCTCCCGTGCGAGCGGGACCTCTTCCTCGACGCTCACCAGGTCCCGGTAGGTCTTCACCTCGACGCCCGGCGGGAGGAGCTCGGCGCGCGCGGCGAATTCCTGGGGCGACTCGCGGAAGACCTCGGGAGCCGACGCGGCGGCGGGCTCGCCGGGCCTGCGCTTGCCCAGGCCCTTCAGCCCCGAGACGAGCCGCGAGAGAAATCCCGGCCCGCGCGGTGCGAGCGCCGAGCCGTATTGCGACATGTCGACATCGCCGGCGGGAGCGCTGCCCGCGGCCTGCGGCGCGGCGGCTTCCCGCGCGCCGCGTGGCGCGGCTTTCGGCTTCTGCGCCTTCGCGGGCGGGGGCTTCTCGATGGGCGCGGAAAGCGGCGTGGCCTTTTCGGGATCGACGCCCTGCGTGCCCGAGGCGATGCGCGGGGACGCAGTGCGCGAGATCGTGTTGGTGGCGGGGCTCAGTCCCGAGACCGCCTCGAACTCGGCGCCGGTGGAGCGGGCGCGATCGACCATCACCCATTCGCAGTGGGTGCGCAGCGCCAGGATCTGCTCCTCGTTCTCGATCAGGAATCCCTGCAGGAGGAACGGGGTGTCGACCCAAGGGCGATCGAGGTCGGCGACGAACATGCCGACCTTCAGGTCATTGGCGAAGATCTTGGAGGCCATGGGGCAACGCGCATTCTAAGCGGATTTGCAGAGGAAAAACGGGGCCTTACGCTATAATCCTCGCGCTCCCCGCCAACTCCATGCCCCGAATCCTCGACGGGATCCGCGTCCTCGATCTCACCCGCGTGCTGGCCGGCCCCTGGGCCACGCAGAACCTTGCCGATTTCGGCGCCGAGGTGATCAAGATCGAGCGCCCGCGCCACGGCGACGACACGCGCCGCTGGGGGCCGCCTTTCCTCAAGGACCGCGAAGGCCGCGACACCCAGGATGCGGCGTACTACCTCGCGTGCAACCGCGGCAAGAAGTCCGTGACGCTCGACCTCGCGAGCGCGGAGGGCGCGAAGCTCGCCCGCGCGCTCGCCCTGTCGAGCGACGTCCTCGTCGAGAACTTCAAGGTGGGCGACCTCGCGCGCTACGGGCTGGATCACGCGAGCCTCGCGCGCGAGAACCCACGCCTGGTGTACTGCTCGATCACCGGCTTCGGCCAGGACGGGCCCTACCGCGACCGCCCCGGCTACGATTTCATGGTGCAGGGCCTGGGCGGGCTCATGAGCGTGACGGGCGAGCGCGACGAGCTGCCGGGCGGCGGCCCGCAAAAGGTGGGCGTGGCGGTGGCGGACCTCTTCACCGGCATGTATGCGACGAGCGCGATCCTCGCGGCCCTGTTTCACCGGCAGAAGAGCGGGCGCGGGCAGCACATCGACATGGCGCTCCTCGACGTCCAGGTGGCGATGCTCGCGAACCTGAGCTCGGCGTTCTTCGTGAGCGGCGAGGCTCCGCGCCGCATGGGCAATGCCCACCAGAACATCGTGCCGTACCACGTATTCCGCGCGAGCGACGATTTCCTGGTGGTCGCCGTGGGCAACGACGGGCAGTTCACCCGGTTCTGCGAGGTGATCGGCGAGCCCGGCTGGCCGGGCGACCCGCGCTTCTCGACCAATCCCGAGCGCGTGCGAAACCGCGACTTGCTGGTAGGGCTCATCGGCGAGCGAATGCGCGCGCGCCCGGCGCGCGAGTGGCTCGCGGCCCTCGAGCCCGCGGGCGTGCCGTGCGGGCCGATCAACGACCTGGCCCAGGTCTTCGAGGATCCGCAAGTCCGCCATCGCCGCATGCAGGTGACGGCGCCGCATCCGGCGGCGGGCGCGGTGCGCATGGTGGCGAGCCCGATGAAGCTCTCCGAGACGCCGGTGACCTACGAGGTGGGGCCGCCGCTCCTGGGCGAGCACACGCGCGAAGTCCTGGAGGGCATTCTCGGGCTCGATCCCGCCGAGGTGGAGCGGCTTCGCCGCGAAGGAGTCGTCTGATGGACACACTGCGCGAAGACGTGGCGCTCGCCAACCGCATCATCGAGCGCATGGGGCTCTCGCATGCCTTCGGCCACGCGAGCGCGCGCATTCCCGGGACCAACACCTTCCACATGCCCACGCGCCGCAGCCCCGGGCTCGCCGACGCGGCCGAGCTGCTCGTGCTCGATACCGAGGGCCGCGTCCTCGAAGGCGAGGGCGAGCCCAACAGCGAGTTCTGGATCCATGCGCGGATCTATGCCGCGCGGGAGGACGTGGGGGGCGTGGTGCACGCGCACGCGCCTGCTTGCGTATGCCTTACGCAGATCGGCGAGCCCCATCGCGTGGTGCACAACCAGGGCGGCATCTTCGCCGCCGGCGTTCCCGAGTATTCGCAGGTGGGGCTCATCCGCAGCCGCGAGCTGGGCGAGCTGCTCGTGCTCGCGCTGGGCGGCGCCAACGCCGTGATGATGCGGGGCCACGGCATCACCACGGCCCTTGCCGACGTGCGCTCCGCGACGGTCGCCGCCTGCTACCTCGAGGAAAGCGCGTCGCTGCAGCTGCGCATGCTCGGCGCCGCGGGCGGGGATGCTTCGCGCTTGCGCGTCTACACCCGCGAGGAGGCCGACCGGCTTCGCGACCAGGTGAGCGGAAACGTGGGCCGCCGCGCGTGGGAATACCTCTGCGCGGTGGCTCGCGACAATCCGCTCGGATCGGGGCAAAAATAGTCGTTTCTTGTTGTTCCTTCAAGGCCTTGTGGGCTAGACTGCATAAGCAATCCCCGATAGAGGGAAAAGAGGAGCACCGCTTGCATCCGACGGATTCCGCGCAGCCCGACTACTTCCACAAGGTCGTGGATTGCCAGTGGGCATGCCCCGCCCATACTCCCGTTCCCGAGTACATCCGGCTCATCGCCCAGGGCCGCTACGGCGATGCGTACATGGTCAACTGGAAGTCGAACGTGTTCCCGGGAATCCTCGGGCGCACATGCGACCGGCCGTGCGAGCCGGCATGCCGGCGCGGGCGCGTCGAGCAGAATCAAGGCGAGAAACCCGAGCCGGTCGCGATCTGCCGCCTGAAACGGGTCGCGGCCGACTACAAGGAAGACATCACCGCGCGGCTACCCACCGCGCCGGCGCGAAGGAACGGCAAGCGCGTCGCGTGCATCGGAGCGGGTCCCGCGTCCCTCACGCTCTCCCGCGACCTCGCGGTGCTGGGCTACTCCGTGACGATCTTCGATTCCGACCGCCTCGCCGGCGGCATGATCCGCTCGCAGATCCCGAAGTTCCGCCTGCCCGAGAGCGTGATCGACGAGGAGGTGGGGTACATCCTGGGCCTGGGCATCGAGTTCAAGGGCGGGCACCGCATCGACTCGCTGAAGGCGCTCCTGAACGAGGGCTTCGACGCCGTGTTCGTGGGCTCGGGCGCGCCGCGCGGGCGCGACCTCGACATCCCCGGCCGCAAGGAAGCGGCGGCGAACATCCACATCGGCATCGACTGGCTCTCGTCGGTGGCCTTCGGCCACGTGACGAAGATCGGCCGGCGCGTCGTGGTGCTGGGCGGGGGCAACACCGCCATGGATTGCTGCCGGTCCTCGCGCCGGCTGGGCGGCGACAGCGTGAAGGTGATCGTGCGCTCGGGCTTCGACGAGATGAAGGCGAGCCCGTGGGAGAAGGAGGACGCGATGCACGAGGGCATCCCGATCCTGAACTTCCTGGTGCCGCGCGCCTTCGTCCACGAGGAGGGCAGGCTTACGGGAGTGCAGTTCGAGAAGGTGAAGGCCGTGTACGACGACAAGGGGCGCCGCTCGCTGGTCGCCACGGGCGAACCCGACGAGGTGCACGAGTGCGAAGACGTGCTGGTCGCCGTGGGCCAGGAGAACACCTTCCCCTGGATCGAGCGCGACGCCGGCATCGAGTTCGACAAGTGGGGCATGCCGGTGCTCGACGCCACGACGCTGCAATCGACGCGGAAGGAAGTCTTCTTCGGCGGCGACGCGGCCCTGGGCCCCAAGAACATCATCTGGGCCGTGGCCCACGGCCGCGATGCGGCGATCTCGATCGACCGGTTCTGCCACGGCGAGGACGTGACGCAGCGTCCCGCGCCCAAGGTCACGCTCGCCTCGCAGAAGATGGGCATCCACGAGTGGAGCTACGACAACCAGGTCGCTCCGGACACGCGCTTCAAGGTGCCGTTGAAGGAGCTCACCATCGCGCTCGCCAACATCCGCGAGGAAGTGGAGCTGGGGTTCGACCCGCAGCTCGCGTGGAAGGAGGCGCAACGGTGCCTCAACTGCGACGTGCAGACCGTGTTCGCGCCGAAGCTCTGCATCGAGTGCGACGCGTGCGTGGACATCTGTCCCGTCGATTGCATCACCTTCACCGCCAACGGCGAGGAGGGGGAGCTTCGCGCGAGGCTGAACGCGCCCTCGCCGCGGCTGGACCAGGACATCTACGTGTCGACCACGCTTGCGACCGGCCGGATCATGGCCAAGGACGAGGACGTGTGCCTGCACTGCGGTTTATGCGCCGAGCGCTGCCCCACCGGGGCCTGGGACATGCAGAAATTCCTGCTCGAGCCGACCCCCGCCGGGACGCGCTGCCGCCGGGCGGTTCCGGACAAGGTAACTGCATGAATTTCAACAGGTTACGGGTGTAATCCCCGGCATAGAGGAGAAAAGCGTCCGCACCACTAGAATCGCCGGCACAACGGTCAAGAGACTGAACAACAGGGGAGCCAGACCATGCCGAAGCCTCATCAATTGCTGCGCGCCGCGGCGCGCCCCGCGGTCGCAGCCGCGCTATTCGCCGCCGCGTTCGGCGCCCGCGCCGGAGCCGACCTCGTGCCGGTGAGCCGGATCGAGCCCGAATTCCCGCGCGAGGCGATCTCCGCCGGCGCCGACGCGGGCAAGGTGCGCGCCAAGATGACCATCGACGCCTCGGGCGAGGTGTCGCGGGTCGAGATCATCGACGCCAACCCGCGCCGCGTCTTCGACCGCGCCGTGGTGAAGACCCTTTCCCAATGGAAGTTCTCCCCGGGCAGCGACGGGCGCTCGATGGAGATCGACGTGAACTTCCACAGATAGGAGGGCGATTACATAGGTAACCGCGCGCAGGGGAAATATGTGACGGGGGCCACAGGCGCCGAGGGCCCCTTCAATCAAGAATGTCGCGCCGACAATCGAGTCATCGGGGGAGACGAACAATGACCAGGATACTTTCCATCGCCGCCGCGTTCTGCATCGCGTTCGTGGGCTTCGCGGCCCACGCCCAGGCCAAGAAGGGCACCTCCGCCGAGGCGCAGGCCATGGTCCACAAGGCGATCGCCGCCATCAAGAAGGAAGGCCGCGAGAAGGCCTTCGCCCAGATCGACGATCCCAAGGGCCCGTTCGTCGACCGCGACCTTTACGTGGTCGTGTACGACATGAAGGGCAAGGTCCTCGCCCACGGCGCCAACGCCAAGATGATCGGCAAGGACCTGATCGACCTGCGCGACAACGACGGCAAGTACTTCGTGAAGGAGCGCGTCGAGATGATGGCCAAGCCCGACGGCAAGGGCTGGCAGGACTACAAGTTCATGAATCCCGTGTCGCGCCAGATCGAGCCCAAGTCGATGTACCTCGAGCGTTTCGAGGACGTGATCGTGGGTTGCGGCATCTACAAGGGCTGATTCCAGAAGGCTCGACGAAAGAAGAAAAGAAAATGCTCCGCTCGCTTCGAATCGGGACTCGCCTGGCACTCGGCTTCGGCCTCGTGCTGGCGATCGTCCTCGCCATATCCGTCGCGGCCACCTGGCTCGGCCAGAAGAGCCGCGACGACCTCGCCGCGGTGCATGCCGCGACCGGCAACAAGCTCACCCTCGCCTCCGACATGAAGGCGCTCGCCCTCGAGCAGTCGGCCGTGATGCGCAACATCGGCCTTCATTCCGACATCAAGGCCATGCAGGCCGACGAGGATCGCGCCCGGTCGCTCGGCAAGGCGCTGGACGATGCGCGCGACCGCATGGCCGCGCTGCCGCTCTCGGCCCAGGAGCGCGAGATCATCGAGGCCCTCAAGAAGACCGACCGCGACATCGAGGCCCCGTTCCAGCAGGCCCTGGGCCTTTCCACGAGCTTCCGCAACGAAGAGGCGGCTGCCGTGCTGATCAAGGAAGTGGACCCGATCGTGCAGAGGACGCTCGAGGCCCTCAACCGGCTGATCGAGCTCCAGAAGAAAGCCTCCGACGAGGCGACCGCCGCCGCGATGGTGACGGGCGATCGCCTTGCCCGCACCGTCTATGCGGTGGAAGTCGTGGCGCTCATCCTCGCGGTGCTCGTCGCCTGGACCATCACGCGCAGCATCGTCGGGCCGCTGCGCGACTCGGTCACGGTGGCGCGCCGCGTGGCCTCCGGCGACCTCACCTCGAACATCTCCGCGGAGGGCAGCGACGAGGCGGCGGAGCTCCTCGGCGCGCTTCGCGACATGAACGACGGGCTGGGCCGGATGGTGTCGCAGATCCGCTCCGGCGCCGATTCCATCGCCGTGGGCGCGGGCCAGGTCGCCGCCGGCAACCAGCAGCTGTCCAGCCGCACCGAGGAGCATGCGAGCTCGCTCGAGGAAACCGCCTCGACGCTCGAGGAATTCACCACCACCGTGAAGCAGAGCGCCGAGCACGCGCGCCAGGCGAGCTCGCTCGCGGCGACCGCCTCCACGACCGCCCAGAAGGGCGGCGAGGTCGTGACCCGCGTGGTCGCCACCTTCCAGGAAGTCTCCGAGTCCTCGAAGCGCATCGGCGACATCATCGCGGTGATCGACGGCATTTCCTTCCAGACCAACATCCTGGCCCTGAACGCCGCGGTGGAAGCGGCGCGCGCGGGCGAACAGGGCCGCGGCTTCGCGGTCGTGGCTTCCGAAGTGCGAAGCCTCGCCCAGCGCTCGGCGGAATCCGCCAAGGAGATCCGCGGCCTCATCGAGAATTCCGTGGGCCGCGTCGAGGCGGGCGCGAAGCTGGTCGAGCAGGCCGGCAAGACGATGGAGGAGCTCGTGACCTCGGTGAAGAAGGTGGCCGAGATCATGACCGAGATCGCCTCGGCGAGCCACGAGCAGAGCTCGGGCATCGAGCAGATCAACAAGGCGATCACGCAGATGGACACCGTCGTGCAGATGAACGCCTCGCTGGTCGAGGAAGCCACCGCGGCGGCCACCAGCATGGCGTCGCAGGCCACGGGCCTCGCCCATGCCGTGGCGCAGTTCCGAGTGGACGAAGCTGCCGTGGCCCGCGCGGTTCCCGCGCAGCCCGCGAAGCCGCTTGCGCGCGCACCGTCCGTGCGCGAGGAGCGCCCGGCCAGCACGCTGCCGCCGAGGCGCGAGCCGCTGCTCACGGCGGCCACCGCCGCAACCGGCGCAGACGAAGAGTGGAAGGAGTTCTGATGCCCCTCGTAGCCATGACCCGTGAAATGGGATCCCTCGGCAAGGACGTCGCCGCGGGCGTCGCCGCGCGCTCCAACCGCAAGGTGGTCTACCACGAGATCATCGAGCCGATCGCGAGCAAGATGCGCCTTCGCAAGAGCCACGTGGAGCGCTTCCTCGACGGGCGCGCGGGGCTCTGGGAGAAGCTCACCACGGACAGGACGAGCCTTTCGATCTTCACCGCCGACGAGACTTTCAGGTTCCTGCGCGACGGCTCCACGGGAGTCATCCGCGGCTGGGGCGCCGTGCACCTGCTGCGGAATATCCCCCACGTGGTCCGTGTTCGCATCTGCGCACCCCTCGAGACGCGCATCTCCCGGATGATGGAGCGCCTCGCCACCGACAATCGCGAGACCGTCGAGAACGAGATCCAGTTGAGCGAGGAAGCCCACAGCGCCATCACCAAGCGCCACTTCGGCGTGAACTGGCGCGATCCCGAGCTCTACGACCTGGTGCTGTGCACCGAGCGCCTGTCCGTCGACGAGTGCGTCGACGAGATCGACGGCATGATGAGGCGCAAGTGCTTCCAGGAGACCGAGGATTCGGTGCGCATGGTCGACGACCTCGCCACCGAATGGGCCGTTCGCTCGGCGCTGCGCCGCGACGAGCGCACCTCGCGCACGCACATCACCATCGAATGCAACCGCGGCACCGCGCGCCTGCTGGGCGTGGTGGACACGCAGACCGAGGCCAATGCCGCGGGCGAAGTCGCCTCCGGCGTCGAGGGCGTGAAGCAGGTCGACAACGAGCTGAAGGCCGCCAATTCCGCAAGCTCCAGGTTCCGTCGCGAGGGGTGAGTGGGAGCCCGCGTCGTCCTGAGCCTCGATGGGGCGATCGTCACCGAAGTCGAGCTCTCGAGGCCCGTCATGGTCGTGGGCCGCCACCCGGCCTGTGACATCTGCGTCGACCACCCCGCGATCTCCGCGCGCCACATGCTTTTTCGCACCGTGAACCGCACGGTCTACGTGG
>DATBEA010000456.1:0-6583 GCA_036276215.1 Usitatibacter sp. | reverse complement strand
TCTCGCGCAGGACCTCGAAGCAGATGGTGCGCGCGGTCTTGAGCTCCCCGCGGCCTTCGCATATGGGGCAGGCCTCGCACAGGACGTGCGCGAGCGACTCGCGGGTGCGCTTGCGCGTCATCTCGACCAGCCCCAGCTGGGAGAACCCGTTCACCGTCACGCGCGTGCGGTCCCGCGAGAGCGCTTTGCGGAACTCGTTCAGCACCGCGTCGCGATGCTCCTGCGAGTCCATGTCGATGAAGTCCACGATGATGATGCCGCCCAGGTTGCGAAGGCGCAGCTGCCGCGCAATGGACTGCGAGGCCTCCAGGTTCGTCTTGAACACCGTGTCGTCGAAGGAGCGGCCCGAGACGAAGCCGCCCGTGTTCACGTCGATCGTGGTGAGGGCCTCGGTCTGGTCGATGATCAGGTAGCCGCCGCTCTTCAGGTCCACGCGGCGCGCGAGCGCGCGCTCGATTTCCTCCTCGACCCCGAAGAGGTCGAAGAGCGGCCGCTCGCCCGTGTAGTGCTCGAGGATCGGTAGCGCCGGGCGCGTGTACTTCGCCGCGAATTCCTGGACCTTGGCGAAGGTCTCGCGCGAATCCACGATGATCCTCTCGGTCGAATCCGTCACGAGGTCGCGAAGCACCCGCGTGGCGAGGAGCAGGTCCTGGTAGAGCAGCTCCTGCGGTGCGGCACTCTGCGCCGCGAGCTGGATCTGCTTCCAGAGCATGACGAGGTACTCGATGTCCGCTGTGAGCTCGGCATCGGTCGCGGCCTCGGCCACGGTGCGCACGATGAAGCCGCCCGTCTCGCCCGGCGGGATGAGCGCATGCACGCGCTCGCGCAGGTGCTCGCGCTCGGCCTCGTCCTCGATGCGCTGCGAGATGCCGATGTGCGGGTCCTGGGGCAGGTAGACGAGGAGCCGGCCGGCGATCGAGACCTGCGTGGAGAGCCGCGCGCCCTTGCTCCCGATGGGGTCCTTCACGACTTGAATGAGGACCGTCTGCCCCTCGGAGAGGATCTTCTCGATGGGACGCGTCTCCGGGCCGCCATTGGCGCGCGCCGCCCAGATGTCGCCCACGTGCAGGAACGCCGCGCGCGGCAAGCCGATCTCGACGAACGCCGACTGCATGCCGGGAAGCACGCGGCACACCCGCCCGAGGTAGATGTTGCCCACCAGGCCGCGGCTCGAGTCGCGCTCGATGTGCAGCTCCTGCACCGCGCCCTGCTCGGTCACCGCCACCCGCGTCTCCTGCGGGGTGACGTTAATCAGTATTTGTTCGTTCACCGCCACCAGATTACCGCAGATGGGCCGTGCCGACCTCTCAGGGCGCCGCGATGCCGAATTTGGCGAGGAGCTGCACCGTTTCGAAGAGCGGCAGCCCCATGATCCCGGAGTAGCTGCCCTCGATGCGCTCGACGAAGGCGCCCGCGCGCCCCTGGACCGCGTAGGCGCCCGCCTTGTCGAAAGGCTCCCCGGTCTCGACGTAGGCGGCGATGCGCTCGGGCGTGAGCGTGGCGAAGGTCACGTTGGATTCGCTCACCACCATCTCGCAGCGATCCTCGTAGGCGATGGCGACCGCGGTGAGCACGCGGTGCTGGGTGCCCGAGAGGATCGCGAGGATGCGCCGGGCGTCGTCGCGGTCGGCGGGCTTGCCGAGGATCTCCCCGGCAAGCGCCACGGTGGTGTCGGCGGCGAGCACGGGTTTCCTCTGCAGGCCCCGGCGCATCACCACGCGTTGCCATGCCGCGTCGGCCTTCAGGCGCGTCACGCGGCGCACGTAGGCGTCGGGCTGCTCGCCGGGCTGAACCGACTCGTCCGTGTCCGTGTCGCGGCGGGCGCCCTCGCGGAAGAGGAGCGGCTCGAAGCGCACGCCCACTTGCCCGAGGAGCTCGCGGCGGCGCGGGCTGCGCGAGGCGAGGTAAATCATCCGTTGGCCACCCGGGATTCGAAGAAAGGGCCGAGATGGGGCTTGAGCGCCTCGGCGCTTTCGCGCGGGCGGGTCTCGAGGGCGAAGTGCGGCCCGGCGAGGCGCACGACGCTCGCCCCGGCGCAGCATCGCGCGAGGGCGGCCGTCGCAGAACGGCCCACCACCAGGTCGTCCTCGAACTCGACCACCACCACCGGCACGCGAAGCGCGGCGAGCTCGCGGCTCACGTCCTCGTCGGCGATGATGCGCAGCCGTTCGCCCAGCACCTCGGGCGCGAGCCCGGCGATGGCATCGGAAAGGCCCTTGGACCACCGCCGCCGCGCCGGGTCCGACGTCATGAAGCCCGCGGGATTGAGGAGGTTGGCGCCCAGGAAGCGCGTGAGGGACGGTAGCCGCGCGCCGACGGCGGCGAGCGCCGCGGGGCTTCGCGCGAAGGCGCCGCAGAGCACGAGGCCGGCGACATGCGGATCGTTCGCGGCCCAGCGTGCGGCCACGAGCCCGGAGAAGGATTCGGCGATCACGAGCGGGCGCGCTTGCGGGTTCAACCCCGCGGCGGCGAACCGTGCATAGCCGTTCAACGTGCCCAGGGTGCTGTTCGGGTAGCCGATGGCGCGCGCGGGATGGCGCTCGGCGAGCGCTTCCACGAACGGCGAGCGCAGCTCCGCCACGCCGTCGAAGCCGGGGAGGAAAACGATCTCTGTGGCGCGCGTGCTCATTCGCGATGATACGGATGTCCGGCCAGTATCGACCACGCGCGGTAGAGCTGCTCGGCGAGCACCACGCGCACGAGCTGGTGCGGGAACGTGAGGGACGAGAGCGACCAGGTCATCGCGGCGCGCTCCTTCACGGCGGCGTCCAATCCGTCGGCGCCGCCAATGGCGAAGGCCGGCTGGACCGCGTCGCGCATCCACCCGCCCATCGCATTCGCGAGGTCCGCGGTGGAGAGCGCCTTTCCGCGCTCGTCCAGGGCCACCAGTGTGGCGCGTGCGGGCAGCGCGTCCAGCAGGCGACGTCCTTCCTCGGCCCTGTCGCGGCCGGGCTTCACCTCCACCAGTTCGAGGCGCGCCTCGGGCGGCATGCGCCTCGCGTATTCCTGGAAGCCCTGCTGGATCCATTCCGGCATCTTGTGCCCCACCGAGAGGATCGCGATGCGCATCGACGCTCAGGCCGCGCGGCTCGCCCGCGAGCGCTTGGCCGGTGCGCGCTTGGCGCGGCGCTTCGCCGGGGCCGGGGCGGTCGAGTTCACCACGTCGTCGAAGCGTCCGTCGCCCCACAGCTCCTCGAGGTTGTAGTACTCGCGCACCGCCGGCTGCATCACGTGGGTCACGACGTCGCCCGAATCCACGAGGATCCACTCGCCCGACTCCTCTCCCTCGGTGCCCACGATGGTGGCGCCGGCTTCCTTCAGCCGGTCGCGCACGTGCCGCGACAGCGCCTTGGTCTGCCGCGCCGAATCCGCGCTCGCCACCACGATCCAGTCGAAGATCGACGTGAGCTTGCGCACGTCGATCGCCTGGATGTCGTGCGCCTTGATGTCCTCGAGCGCGGAGATCACGAGCTTCTTCTTGGCGGCGGTCGACGGTTTCTTCATTTCGAATAGAGTTTGTGGGATCGGATGTACTCGGCCGCCGGGTCGGGAGTGAGGTAGCGGATCGATGCCCCATCGCCAACGAGCGCACGCACGGCGGTCGATGAGATAGACAACGGCGTCATGGCAAAGGTCATGATCTTCCCGGCGGGGGCGCAAGCGAGCTCCCGCGGGTTCAACGTGATCCGCGGCCAGCAGTCGCGCGGAATGGTTCCCGGCCCCTTGGAGAACCACTGCGCGTCGTCGGCCCGGACCGCGATGGCGAAATGGGCCAGGTCGAAGAGCTCCGTCCAGCGGTGCCACGTGTCGATGCCGGCGAAGGCATCGGTGCCCGCGAGGAAGACGAGCGGCACGTCCGGGCCGCGCTCCTTGCGGATCTCGGCGAGAGTGTCGTAGGTGTAGGTCTCGCCGCCACGCTTGAGCTCCCGGTCGTCCACGTCGAAGCGGGGGTCACGCCCGGTCGCGAGCTTCAACATCGTGAGGCGCTGCTCGCCGGTCGCGTGCGCCGAGCGGCCGCGATGGTACGGCAGGCCCGCCGGAAGGAAGATCACCTTCTCCAGGTGGAAGGCCTCGCCCAGCTCGGTGGCGAGGCGCAGGTGCCCGAAATGGACCGGGTCGAAGGTGCCGCCGAAAAGACCGATGGCGGAGGGCAAATGATTAACCGCGCACCTGGCCGTCGCCCAGCACGATCCACTTCTGCGACGTGAGCCCTTCGAGGCCGACCGGCCCGCGGGCGTGCAGCTTGTTGGTCGAGATGCCGATCTCGGCGCCCAGCCCGTACTCGAAGCCGTCGGCGAAGCGGGTCGACGCGTTCACCATCACCGAGCTCGAATCGACCTCGCGAAGGAAGCGCTCGGCGTGCGACCACGTGTCGGTCACGATCGCGTCGGTGTGCTGGGAGCCGTATCGAGCGATGTGCGCGATCGCCTCGTCCAGGCCCTCGACGATCCGGATGGAGACGATGGGCGCGAGGTACTCGGTGTAGAAGTCGTCGTCGCTCGCGGCCACGACGCCCTTCACGCCGGAGCGCGCGAGGAGCTCGCGCGAGGCTTCGCACGCGCGCATCTCCACGCCCTTCTTCGCATAGATGCGGGCGATGTCCGGGAGGACCTTCGGCGCGATCGCCTTCGCCACGAGGAGCGTTTCCATCGTGTTGCAGGTGCCGTAGCGCTGCGTCTTCGCGTTGTCGGCGATGGCGATCGCCTTGGATGCGTCGGCGCCCTCGTCGATGAACACGTGGCAGACGCCGTCCAGGTGCTTGATCACGGGCACGCGCGCCTGCTTCGAGACGCGCTCGATGAGGCCCTTGCCGCCGCGCGGCACGATGGCATCGATGTATTTCTCGAGCGCCACCATCTCGTCGACGACGGCGCGGTCGGGGGTGTCCACCAGCTGGATCGCCTCTTCGGGCAATCCCGCGGCCTTGAGGCCGGCCGCGAGGCAGGCGGCGATCGCCTGGTTCGACTTCAAGGCCTCCGAGCCGCCGCGCAGGATGCACGCATTGCCCGACTTCAGGCACAAGGCGCCCGCGTCGGCCGTCACGTTGGGACGCGACTCGTAGATGATCCCGATCACGCCGATCGGCACGCGCATGCGGCCTACGCGGATTCCCGACGGGCGTTCGGCGAGCCCCGAGATCTCTCCCGCCGGATCGGGAAGCTTCGCCACTTCGCGCAGGCCCTCGGCCATCGCCTCGATCGCCTTGGCCGTGAGCGAGAGGCGGTCGATGAACGCGTCGTCCTTGCCCTCGGCGCGCGCGGCCTTCACGTCCTGCGCGTTGGCCGCGAGGATCGCCTTCTCGCGCTCGACGAGCGTCGTGGCGGCCACTTCGAGCGCGCGGTTCTTCTGCGCGGTGCTCGCGCGAGCGAGGCCGCGGCTCGCGGCGCGGGCGCGCTCGCCCAAGGCCTGCACCATGGCCTGCACGGGAGTGGGGTTCAGGTCCATTAGGCGGCGGCTTCGTCCATGACGGGTCGGCCGGCGATACCGAGCGCGAGCTCGAGCATCGCATCCCACGGGTCGCCGGCCTCGACGCCTTTGATCATGCGGTCGATCCGGTGGGCCCGCAAGAGCTCGCGGTCGAAGCTCGCGCGGTCGTGGATTCGAGCCGTGCGCTCGATCGCCTCGTTGCGGCCGGGGCCCAGGAAGCGGCGCGTGCGCTGCCCGGACGAGGCCGCCATCATGAGGCGCAGCTCCTCGGCGAGCGTCCAGAGCAGGAGCGGCAGCGGCTCGCCCTCGGCGCGCAGCGAGTCGAGCACTCGCACGACCCGGGCCGCGTCGCGGGCGTGGATCGCCTCGAGGAGCGCGTCGCGATCGAAGCGCGAGACGTCGCTCACCGCGTCGCGGATCGCCTCGAGCGAGACGTCGCCTTCGGGCAGCAGCAGGGCGAGCTTCTCGACTTCCTGGCGCGCCGCGAGGAGGTTTCCCTCGACGCGCTCGGCGAGCCACTCGAGCGTCTCCAAGCTCGCGCGCTGCGACTGCCGCGAGAGCCGCTCGGCGAGCCAGTCGGGAAGCTCGTCGCGGCCGATGGGCTTGGCCTCCACCACCACGCCGCGGGCATCGAGCGCCTCGAACCACTTGCTCTTCAATTGCTGCCATTCGAGCTCGGGCAGCATCACGAGGCTCACCGCGTCGTCGGGGAGCTTCGCGCTCCACGCCTCGAGCGCGCGCGCGCCCTCGGTGCCGGGCTTGCCGCCGGGTATGCGCACCTCGATGAGCCGCTTCGAGGCGAAAAGCGAGAGGTTGGCCGCGCCCGCGGCGAGCTTCGACCAATCGGCGCCGGGCTCGGCGAAGAAAATCTCGCGCTCCGTGCAACCGGCCTTGCGTGCGGCTTCGCGGATGCGATCGGCCGCTTCGAGCGCGAGCAGCGCCTCGGCGCCGTGCACGACGTAGAGCGGAGCCACGCCCTTGCGCAGGCTCGCCTCGAGCTGGCGCGATGCGATCCTCACGGCCTCAGAGCTCCCGCTTCACCGCGGCCACGTGGCGCAGGATCTGGCCCGCGAGGTCGAGCTGCATGTCCTTGAAGAGGAGCTGCTCTTCCGTTTCCTTCGCGGTGGGCGCGTTGATGCTGTAGGTGATGAGGCGC
>DATBEA010000455.1:0-3621 GCA_036276215.1 Usitatibacter sp. | reverse complement strand
CCGAGGCTCAGGCCGAGGCGCGCCAGTTCGTCGACTGGGTGCGCGGCGAGATCGACGCGGGCGCCTGAGGCACCCGGCGCAATAGCGCCTCCATCTCGTCGGCGGGCACCGCGGGGCTGAAGAAGAATCCCTGCATCTCGTCGCAGCCATGCTCGCGCAGGAACTCGAGCTGGGACTCGGTCTCCACGCCTTCGGCGACCACCTTGAGGCCCAGGCTGTGGCCCAGGTTGATGATCGCGAGCGTGATCGCCGCGTCCTCGGGGTTCGTGGTGGCGTCCGAGATGAAGGCGCGGTCGATCTTCAGCGCGGCGATGGGGAAGCGCTTGAGATAGGCGAGGCTCGAGTAGCCCGTGCCGAAGTCGTCCACGGCGAGGCGAACGCCGTAGCGCTGGAGGTTTCCCAGCGTGCGCACGGTCTGCTCGGGATCGTCCATGAGGAGCGACTCGGTGAGCTCGAGCTCGAGGAGGTGCGGGTCGATGCCGGTCTCGGTGATGATGCGGGCCACCATCGTGTCGAGGTTCTCCATGCGGAACTGGCGCGCCGAGAGGTTCACCGCCACGGGGCGGGGCGCCATCCCGCGCGCGCCCCACGCGGCGATCTGCCGGCAGGCGGTGCGCAGCACCCATTCGCCCACGGGCGTGATGAGGTCGGTCTCCTCGAGGATCGGCACGAAGTCGGCCGGCGACATGAGCCCGAACTCCGCATGGCGCCAACGCAGCAGCGCCTCGAAGCCGGTGACCGCGCCGCTGCGCACGTCGATCTTGGGCTGGTAGTGCAGCGTGAACTCGTTCCTCGCGAGCGCGCCGCGCAGCGCCATCTCGACCTTCAACCGCTTCACCGCGTTCTCGTGCATCTCGGGCAGGAAGAACTGGAAGTTGTTGCGCCCGCGCTTCTTGGCGCGGAACATCGCGATGTCGGCGTTTCGGATGAGGGCGCCCGCCGTGGTGCCGTCGCCCGGGTGCACGGCGATGCCGATGCTCGCGGTGCACACGACCGGTGCCGGCTCCAGGTCGATGGGATTGCGAAGCTCCGCGAGCACCTTGCGCGCGAAGCCCGCGGCGTCGTCGGCCTTGTCCAGGTTCGCGAGCACGACCACGAACTCGTCGCTGCTGATCCGCGCCACCGTGTCGGACTTGCGCACCATCCTCTGGAGCCGCTCGCCCACCTCTCGCAGCACGCGGTCGCCCCCGGTGTCGCCGTAGGTCGAGTTCACCGACTTGAAGCGGTCCAGGTCCACGAAGAGGACCGCCACGCAGCCGGCGCCGCGGCGGCCGGCCTGGGCGAGCGCCTGGGTGAGACGGTCGTACAGGAGCGGCTTCGCGGGCAGCTCGGTCAGCGCGTCCCGGTTCGAGAAGTAGCGGGCGCGCGCTTCGAGCTTCAACCGCAGGAACCGGTTCCACAGCACGAGCATCACCGAGAGGGCGACCAGCGCCGCGGGAATGGCGCCCAATGCGTACAGGTAGCGCATGTCGAGCGGCGAGCGCATGGGATTGCCCATCCACTTGGCGTCGACGCGCGCGAGCTCTCCGGGATCCAGGCGCCCGAAGCCCGTCTCCACGAAGGCGGCGAGGTCGGCGTGGTCCGCGCGCGCCGCCCAATGCAGCGTCGCCGTGTAGAGCGCCTCGGTCTCGCGGAAGTCGTCGGCGAGGCCTTCGCGATAGAGGTAGTAGCGCGCGGCGAAGGTGTCCATGCAGAAGACCCGCACGATGCCCACGGAAGCCGCCTTCACCAGCGCCTGGGAGTCGGGATACTCGTCGATCGTGCGCACGCCGTTGGCGCGAAGCCAGTCGCCGCAGGCGCTGCCGCGTTTCACGGCGACGGGCAGGTTGCGGACGGTCTCCACGCCCGCGATGCCGGTGAGGCCGCGGTGGAAGAAGAGGCGGGCCTCGGCCGAGTCGTGGCTCGCCGAATAGGCATAGGAGCCGGAGCGCTGCTCGGTATAGGCGAGCGCGTCGATCACGTCGGCCTCGCCCTCGCGCAGCTCGCGCTGCGCGCTGGACCAATCGGTGCCGCGCACCTCGACGGGAATGGCGTTTCGCCGGGACCAGAGCGCCCAACGATCCTTCAGGATCCCCTGCAGCCGGCCGTCCTCGTCGCGAAAGAGGTACGGCGGATAGTGGTCGTCGGAGACCACCACGAGCCGCTCGATCTCGCCGCGCTTCACGGCGGGCGAGGCGGGCCCGGCGCCGGCGAAGGCGAGCAGGGTGAGGATGAAGGGAAGGAGGCGCGCCACCATGGATCCCTCAAACGGCCTGGGGCTTGCAGCGCACGATCGAGTCGGCGCCCACGAGCGTTGCCAGGCGGGCGCGCATCTCCTCGAGGTTCGGCACGCCGTACATGAGGAATCCCAGGCGCCCGCCGCCTCCCGGTGCGAGCGCCAGCTCGATGCAGTCCAGGCGCCCGAGGTTGGCGATGCGCTGGACCAGGGGCATGAACGATTCGCGCGCCGGGAAGCGCCGCGGCTCGAGCCTGAGCTCCACGAGCAGCGCCTCCATGGCGGCCGTGCGGGGGGAATGCGATTTGCCTTGCATGTCCTTCTCCTTAGTTGCTCATGGAACGCATGCTTCGCACGCGTCGTCGAGGGCGTCCTTCACCGTCTGCACGCGGCGAAGCGCGCGGGTGAGGAGTTGCATCGCGAGCTGCCGCGATTCGGCCGGGTCCGCGCGGTCGCCGATCAAGCCGGAGACCCGGGCCAGGTCGGCCTCCGCCGAGGCGAGCGCGAGGGCCATGCCGAGCGCCAGCTCCTGGGAGATCGGCGACACTCAGGCGGCCTTCGCGGCCGGCACCGCGGATTCGAGCAGCCCGGCCAGGTCGGCCACGATGAGCATCCGTCCGTCGAGGGGCGCGATGCCGCGGATGAAGCTGGTGTCGATCCCGGCCTCGAAGGAGGGCGCCGGGTGCACGTCGTCCCTGGCGAGCGCCACTACGTCCACGACCGCGTCCACCGCGACGCCGACATAGCCGGTGCCCAGGGCCAGGATGACCACGACCGTGCCCGCTTCCCGCTCGGCGGCCGGCAGGCCGAACCTCGAGCGCAGGTCCACGATCGGCACGATCGCCCCGCGCAGGTTGATCACGCCCTTCAGGAACGCGGGCGCCTGGGCGATGCGCGTCACCGGCTCGTGGGCGCGGATCTCGCGCACGTCGAGGATGTCGATCGCGTACTCCTCGTCGCATAGCCGGAAGGCGAGGTATTCGGCGCGGGCGACTCTCTCGGCGGCGAGCATCAGAATTCCTTCCATTCTTCCGTCGCCGCCGCGGGAAGGGCTGCACGCGCAGGGCGGGAGGCAAGCGCCGGCGCCCTGGCAGGGGCGTTCAGCCTGGGCGCCGCCGGGGCGGGCTTGGGAGCGCCCGCCAGGCGGAACACCGATACCGCGTGGGACATTTCGACGGCGAGCTGGCGAAGCGATTCGCTCGCGGCGGTCGATTCCTCGACCAGCGCCGCGTTCTGCTGGGTGACCTTGTCGAGCTGGGAGACGGCGGCATTCGCCTGGGCGATGCCCGAGCTCTGCTCGGCGGTGGCCGTGGCGATCTCGTTGATGAGCTGCGAGACGCGGTTCACGCTCGAGACGATCTCGGTCATGGTGGCGCCCGCGCCGTCGGCGAGCTTCGCGCCCACGT
>DATBEA010000454.1:0-6663 GCA_036276215.1 Usitatibacter sp. | reverse complement strand
GCCACTTCGCCCAGGACGCGCACGGCAACGGTCATATCTACGGCGAGGTGGCCGCGGCGATCGAGATCGACTGCGCCGACTGCCACGGCACCGTGGAGAAGTACCCGACGCTGCGCACCTCGGGACCGGCCGCGGGGCCGGTGGGAATGGACATGACGCTCCTGCGCACCCAGGACGGCCGGCGCCGCTTCGAGTGGCGCGGGGGCAGGCTCTACCAGCGAAGCGCGCTCGATCCCGAGCGCGAGTGGGAAATGACGCTTGTGAAGGACACAGTCACGCCCGGCAATCCCCGCTACAACGAGAAGGCGGCGCGCGCGAAGCTCATGCATGCGGGCGATTCGGGACGCGCGGGAGAATGGGGCGCGGGAACGCAGGGCGGCGGCTATGCGCACGGCAACGACAAGATGACGTGCTTCTCGTGCCACATCTCGTGGACCACGAGCTGCGCGGGGTGCCACCTTCCGATCCAGGCGAACTGGAAGACCGAGCGCAACCACTACGAGGGCGGCGAGTCGCGCAACTACGCCACCTACAACCCGCAGGTGGCGCGCGACGACATGTTCCAGCTGGGCCGGCATTCGAGCGTGAAGGGAGGACGCATCTCGCCGGTGCGCTCGTCCTCGGCGTTGGTGCTGTCCTCGACCAACATCAACCGGGAACGCATCTACGTGCAGCAGGCGCCGGTCTCGGCGAGCGGGTTCTCGTCGCAGGCCTTCGCGCCGCACTATCCGCACACCGAGCGAAAGACCGAGACCAAGGGGTGCGGCGATTGCCACGTCTCGCAGGACGACGACAACAACGCCGCGATGGCGCAGCTCCTGCTGCAGGGCACGGGATTCGTGAATTTCGTGGGCCTGAACGCGTGGCTGGGCGAGGAGCGGCATGTGCAGGCGGTGACGGTGACCGAGTGGAACGAGCCGCAGGCGGTGATCGGGAGCTACCTCCAGCGCTATGCGTATCCCGACGATTTCGCCGCCCACGAGAAGGCGAAGCTGCGCCTCGAGGAGGCCCAGGACCACGCTTCGGGCGGCCCCGTGGGCTGCGTGGCGCTTCGCGGCGAGTACCTGTACGCGGCCGAGGGGCGTGGGGGCCTCAGGGTCTACGACGTGGCTTCGATCGGCAACAAGGGCGTCTCGCAGCGCATCGTGACCGCGCCCTTCTCGCCGTTGGGACACGACACCCACGTGGCTTCGAGCGATGCGACGTGCGTTGCGCTCCCCACGAACCAGCCGATCAACCCCGCGCGCAACGATTCCGAGGGCATGCGAAGCGAGAACCAGGAGAGCCGCATGCATCCGATCTACCACTACGCGGTGGTGACCGATGCGCGCGAGGGCCTGGTCCTGGTGAACGTGGATACGCTCGCCGACGGCGAGCCGCGCAACAACTTCCTCGCGAGGGCGCTCACCTGGAATCCGGATGGCCTCCTCGACGGGGCGCGCCACGTGACGCTCGGCGGCCACTACGCTTACGTCGCGGCCTCCCGCGGGCTCGTGATCGTGGATCTCGACGACCCGCTGAAGCCGCGGCTGGCGGCGACGGTACCCCTGGCAGGCATGCGCGCGAGCGCGCTTCAGTTCCGCTATCTCTTCGTGGCCGACGACGCGGGGCTCGAGGTGGTCGACGTGACCTTGCCGGAGCGCGCGCGCCGGGTCGAAGGCGCCACGGTGGCGCTTCGCGACGCGCGCCGCGTCTATGTCGCACGCACCTACGCGTACGTGGCGGCCGGAAGCCAGGGCCTCGCCATCGTGGACGTGGAGCGCGCCGGGTCGCCGCGCCTCTTCGCGCTCTTCGACGGCGGCGGGCGCATCACGGACGCCCGCGACGTGGTCGTCGGATCGACCAACGCCTCGCTCTTCGCCTACGTTGCCGACGGCGTGAAGGGGCTCGAGGTGGTCCAGCTCACCGCGCCCGATACCCAGCCGCGCTTCTACGGCTACAGCCCCGAGCCGCGGCCGAAGGTGATCGCGTGGCGCGAGACGTCCTCGCCCGCTACCGCGCTCGCGCGCGGCCTGGACCGCGACCGCGCGGTCGACGAGACCGGGCACCAGATCGCGGTCTTCGGGCGCCTGGGCTCGCGTCCCTTCAACCTCGAGGAGATGCGTAAGCTCTACATGAATCCCGATGGCACCGCCTGGAAGGTAAAGGACTAGTGCGTTGAACCCCCGGCATGAAATAGCCTCGCGGCTTTGCTTTTCCTTCGTGGCCTGCATGCTCGCGGCGGCCCCCGCGTTTTCTTCCGCGCAGCCGCTTCCCTACGAGACGAAGGCGATGAATCTGGGCGTGGTGAACTGCGCGAGCAGCCTGTGCCACGGATCGCCGTCGCAGTGGAAGGACTCGAACATCCTGCAGAACGAGTACATCACCTGGTCGCGGGTGGACAAGCACGCCACGCGCGCCTACCAGGCGCTCTTCGAGGAACGCTCGGAGCGCATCGCCCGCAACCTGGGCCTGAAGCAACCGGCCCACGAGGCGAAGCTCTGCCTCGACTGCCATGCGTACGCGCCGCCCGTGCAGTGGCGCGGTGAGCGCTTCAAGCTCGCCGACGGCGTGAGCTGCGAGGCCTGCCACGGCCCCGCGGGGCCCTGGATCGAATCGCACGTGGCGCAGGGCGCAACGCATGCGGGCAACGTCGCGCATGGCCTGTATCCCGCGAACGAGCCGCTCGCGCAGGCGCGCCTGTGCCTGTCGTGCCATTTCGGCAACAAGGACAAGCTCGTGACGCACCGCATGATGGGAGCGGGGCACCCGCGCATCAGCTTCGAGCTCGAGACCTTCGCGTTGACCGAGCCTGCGCACTTCGTGATCGACGCCGATTGGCAGCGGCGCAAGGGTTCCTGGGATTCGGCGCGAGTGTGGGCGGTGGGGCAGGCGCTCGCCGCGCACGAGATCCTCGACGTGCTCGCGGACCCCCGGCGCAGCCGCGATGGGCTCTTTCCCGAGCTGGTGGTTTTCGATTGCCACGCGTGCCATCACCCGATGTCGCAGGCGCGCTGGACGCCGCGCGCGGGTGCCAGTCCCGGGCGCATCCGCCTGAACGACGCCAACTTCCTGATGCTGCGCCAGATCGCGCGGCGCACCGGCACGCCGGACGAGGCCAATACCTTCGCCCAGCGCGTGGCGGACCTGCACCGCGCGGTCGCCGGCGACGGGGGCGACCCGGGCGAGGCGGCGCAGGCGCTTCGCTCGAGCCTCGACGCGCTCACCCACGCCATCGCGGCCCACGCGTTCACGAACGCCGACCTCAAGGCGATGCTGGCCGGCCTGGCCGAGGACGGCGCCCGCGGCGAATACCGCGACTACGCGGGCGCGGAACAGGCGACAATGGCGATGGCGGGCCTCCTGGGATACCTGGGCCGCCGGGGCGAGCTCACCGACTTCCGTGGCGCGAACGCGGCGCTCGACAGGCTCTACGACGCCGTGAAGGACGACGAGGACTACCGCGCCGATCGCTTCCGCGCCGCGGTCGAGGCGCTGGCGAGGACGGTGAACACGAGATGACCTACGACATCGGGATCATCGGCTCCGGCCCCGCGGGGCTTTCGGCCGCGGCCCACGCCGCCGAGCTGGGCGTCTCGCACGTGCTGCTGGAATCCGAGCCGCACGTCTCCAACACCATCCACAAGTACCAGAAGGGCAAGCACGTGATGGCGGAGCCGCGCATCCTGCCGCTGCGCAGCTCGCTCGACTTCGCGGCGGGCACCCGGGAGGCGGTCCTGGATGCATGGTCGCGCCAGGCGCTGGAGATGAACCTGGAGGTGCGCCACGGCTGCGAGGTGGTTTCGCTCGCGGGAAGCGACGGGGCCTTCGAAATAACGGCTCGCTCGGGAGAAACCTTCAGCTGCCGAAAGGTGATCCTCGCCATCGGGCTGCAGGGCAACCTGCGCAAGCTCGGCGTCGCGGGCGATGGGCTCGAGCGCGTGCAGTACCAGCTCGACGACCCCGAGGAGTTCACCGACGAGACCATCGTCGTCGTGGGGGCGGGCGATGCCGCCATCGAGAACGCGCTCGCGCTCGCCGTGCGCAACCGCGTGGTGCTCGTGAACCGCAACGACGAGTTCGCGCGCTGCAAGGAGGGAAACCTGCAGCTCGTGCTGAGGGCGATCAGGGACGGGCGCATCGACTGCCGCTACGCCACGAGCGCCGTCGCCGTGCGCGAGACGGGCGGCGAGCCGCAGCTCGCCTTCGACCTGAAGACGCCCGACGGGCCCGACACGATCGAGTGCCACCGGATCATCGCGCGCCTGGGCGCCACGCCGCCGCGCAAGCTCGTCGAGGGTTTCGGCGTGCGCTTCGCGCAGGCCCGCGCCGAGGCGCTGCCCGAGCTCACCGACCGCTACGAATCGAGCGTGAAGGGCCTTTACGTGATCGGGGCCCTGGGCGGCTACCCGCTCATCAAGCAGGCCATGAACCAGGGCTACGAGGCGGTGGAGTTCGCGCTCGGGCGCGACGTGACGCCCGCGGACGAGCCGCTCCTCGAGAAGCGCTTCGCCAAATTCTCGCGCCGGATGAGCGTGTCCCAGGCGCTGGACGAGATCCAGGCCAACGCGCCGCTGCTTCGAGACGTGAACCGGCTGCAGCTGCGCGAGTTCATGCTGGAGAGCGAGATCGTCTCGCCCGAGCCGGGCGAGGTGATCTTCGAGCGCAACGACTACACCGACTCCTTCTTCATGATCGTCTCCGGCGAGGTCCACGTCGAGGTGCGCCGGGAAGGCGAGCCCAGCGCATGGTTCGCGCTTGCCGCGGGGCAGTTCTTCGGCGAGCTGGGCCTCATCTCGGGCCGGCGGCGCTCCAACGCGGTGAAGGCGGGCGCGCATTGCGTGCTGATCGAGGCGCCGCGGCGCGCGATGCTGAAGCTCATCGCGTCGGTGGAGTCCGTGCGCCGCAAGGTGGACGAGACCTTCATCAAGCGCGCGGTGCGCGCCTACCTCGCCCCCGAGATCCCCGAGGACGACCTGGACGACCTCGTGGCCGACGGCGTGCAGGTGAAGTCCTTCGCCGCCGGGGAGATCCTCTTCCGCGAGGGCGAAGAGCCCGACGGGCTCTATCTCATCCGGCGCGGCTCGGTGATGGTGACCCGCAACATCGCCGGGCGCGAAGTGGTGCTCTCCTACCTCGCCGCCGGCAACTACGTGGGCGAGATGGCGCTTCTGTCGAGCACGCCGCGCACGGCCACGATAAAGGCGGCGGTGGGCACCGAAGCGCTGGTGCTGGGCGCGGCCGGGTTCCAGCGCGTGGCCGCGAGGAACCCGCGCTGGAGGGCGCAGATGGAGGTGGCCCTGCACGACCGCTTGCGCGAGAACGCCGCCATGGAGGCGAGGCCCGATCCCGGCAATATCATCGGCTTCCTGCTGCAGCAGGGCGTGGGCGAGGCGACCGACGTGCTCCTCATCGACGAGTCGCTCTGCGTGCGCTGCAACAACTGCGAGAAGGCGTGCGCCGATACGCACGACGGCAACTCACGCCTGAACCGCGAGGCGGGCCCCACCTTCGCGCAACTGCACGTGCCCACTTCGTGCCGCCATTGCGAGCATCCCCATTGCATGAAGGACTGCCCGCCGGACGCGATCCACCGCTCGGCCGAGGGCGAGGTGTTCATCGCCGATACCTGCATCGGCTGCGGCAACTGCGAGCGCAACTGCCCGTACGGCGTGATCCAGCTCGCCTCCGTGGACCCGCAGCGGCGCCGGCCGAGCCTGTGGTCGTGGCTCGTCGCCGGCATCGGCCCGGAACCCGGGCGCGAGGCGAAGGTCAAGTCGAAGGACGTGCCGAAGAAAGCGGTGAAGTGCGACATGTGCAAGGGGCTCGCCGGCGGGGCGGCCTGCGTGCGCGCGTGCCCGACGGGGGCGGCCATCCGCGTGAGCCCGGAGCAGTTCCTGCGCTACGCCGACGCCGTCGACTGAGGCGAGATGCCGCTCCTCTCACCGCAAGCCCGGGAGATCCTGCGCGCTCCCCGCGCCTTCACGGTCTGCGTCCTGAAGGGATTCAAGCAGAACCAGGGGCTGCTGCTCGCCGGCGCGGTGGCGTACTACGCGCTCCTGTCCATCGTGCCGCTGCTGATCCTCATCGTGATCGCGCTCTCGCACGTGATCGACCAGGGGGAGCTCCTGCAGGCGCTCGGGCGCTACCTCGAGTGGCTCGTGCCGGGGCAGTCCCGGTCGCTGGTCGAGGAGCTCGCCAACTTCCTCACGCATCGCGGCTTCATCGGCTGGGTGCTGCTCGCGACGATGCTCTTCTTCAGCTCGCTCGCCTTCACGGTGCTGGAGAAGTCGATGTCGGTGATCTTCTCGCATCGCGCGTCGGTGCGCAGGCGGCGCTTCGTCGTCTCGGCGCTCCTGCCGTATTGCTACATCCTGCTGCTCGGGGTGGGCACGCTGCTGGTCACCCTGGTATCCGCAAGCCTGCAAGCGATCGGTGAACGCGACATCCAGTTTCTCGGACGCGAGTGGTCGCTGAACGGCTTTTCCGGGGTCCTGCTCTACCTGCTCGGCTTCGCGGGCGAGGTCTTCGTGCTCACGTCGATCTACCTCGTGATGCCCGTGGGCAGGCTCAAGTTCAGCCACGCGCTCATCGGCGGGGTGACCGCGGCGGTGCTCTGGGAGATCACCAGGCACATCCTCGTCTGGTACTTCGCCACGCTCTCCCAGGTGAACGTGGTGTACG
>DATBEA010000453.1:0-13788 GCA_036276215.1 Usitatibacter sp. | reverse complement strand
AGTACTACTCGCGGGTCGCCTTCCAGCGCATCGCCCCGGAGAGCAACCCGCGCTTCGGCCTGCTGCGCCGCGGCTTCTCGCGCCCCGACGAGGTGCCGCTTCCCTATCCGTTCTACGTGAAGCCCGTGAAGGCGGCGTTCTCGGTGCTCGCGCGGCGCGTGGAAAGCTTCGAGGACCTCTACCGGCACACGCGCTTCGCGTGGCTCGAGGGCGCGATCATCGAGCGCCTGGTGAAGCCCTTCGCCGACGTGATGCGGGCGCACTCCCGGCTACCCGAGGGCCCCTTCAGCATGGTCTGCGAGGAGGTGATCCGCGGGCGCCAGGTGACGGCCAACGGCTACGCGCGCGACGGGCGCGTCACGATGCTGGGGACGGTGGATTCCGTGATGTACCCGGGGACCGACCAGTTCCAGCGGTTCCAGTACCCGTCGAACCTGCCGGCGGCCGCGCTCGCCCGCGTGGACGAGCTCGCCCGGCGCATCCTCGAGGGGCTGGGTTTCCGCCACGGCATGTTCAACATCGAGATGCGCCTGGACCCGGCGAGCGGGGACCTGCGGGTGATCGAGGTGAACCCGCGCGCCGCGGGCCAGTTCTACGACCTCTTCGAGCGGGTGGACGGCTACAGCCTCTTCGAGGCGCTGCTCGACCTCGAGTGCGGCATGGAGCCCGTCGTGCGCCGCCGCGAGGGCCGCCAGGGCCACGCCGCGAGCTTCGTGCTGCGCGACCTCACGGGCGAGGGGCTGTCGCGCTGGCCCTCGATGCGGCGCATCGACCGGCTGCGCGAAGCGCATGCGGACACGCACGTGATGATCTACCGCAAGCGCGGCGCGGACCTCGCGCGCGAGATGAAGTGGCTCGGCAGCTACCGCTACGGCGTCTTCAACCTGGGCGGGGCCACCATCGAGGAGATGTTCGGCCGCTTCCACCGCATCTGCCGAGACATCGACTTCCACCCGGCGAGCCATCGCGTTCCCGACCTCGAGCTGCTGCTGGAAGGACACGATTAGGGCGCGAGGCGCCTTCTTACTTTCCCGCGGGCTCCACCGCGATCTCCCCCGGCCTGGGATGCGTGAGCGCCGTGAGGACATGGTCGCGCCACGCGCCGTCGATGAAGAGATAGTCGCGGGCGAGCCCTTCGCGCGCGAAACCCAGCCGCTCGAGGAGCCTCGCGCTCCTCGCGTTCTCCGGCCGGTAGTTCGCCATGATGCGATGCACCCCGAGGCTCCCGAAGGCATAGGCGTTGGTCGCTTCGAGCGCCTCGGCCATGAGCCCGCGCCCTTCGTGGCTGCGCGCGACCTGGTAGCCCAGGTAGCAGGCGAGGAAGGGACCGCGCACGATGTTGGTGTAGTTGCACGTGCCCACCACCGGCGACGATGGGCTTCCCTCCTGGAGCACGAAGCGCGCCGAGCGCCCGGCGAGGAATTCCTCGACCGCGGCGCCGAGCCGGTCGCGCCAGAACGATTCGTCGAAGAACGAGGGCGCGGCGGGCGGGGACCAGCGGTCGAGGTGGCCCTCGAAGTTATCGCGCAGGAAGGAGGCCATGGCGGCCTCCATGCCCGGTCGCGCGAGGCGCACGGTGAGGCGCCGCGTGCGCAGCTCGGGGAGTATCGCGGGCATCCCGGGGCCTGCCGGCTAGGCGGCGAAGACCCGCCACTGCTGCGGCCAGTTCTCCATGGGCCCGCGCCGGAAGCCGCTCTTGGCGAACTGGTGCCAGCGCCCGACCACGAAGGCGATCACGGCGTTCGCATAGGCGTTCACGTCCCAGTCGGCGGGGAGCGTCCCCGCTCCAAGGGCGAGCCGCGCGCTTTGCCTCAGGCTCGCCTCGAGGCGGTCGAGGAGCTGGCTCACGCGCGCCTGCAGCCGCTCGTCCTCGTTCACGAGGGCGTCGCCGATCAGCACGCGGGTCATGCCGGGATTCTTCTGCGCGAAGCCGAGCAGCGTGGCGATGGTCTGCTCCACCTGCTTCATCGCGTCGGCCTCCTCGGCCTGGATCTTGTTCACCAGCGAGAAGACCGTCTGCTCGATGAACTCGATGAGGCCCTCGTACATCTGGGCCTTGCTCGAGAAGTGGCGGTAGAGGGCGGCCTCGGACACCTCGAGGCGCGCGGCGAGGAGCGCCGTCGTGATGCGCTCGCCCTTCGGATCCTCGAGCATCGCAGCGAGGGTCTGGAGGATCTGGGCCTTGCGCTCCCCGGTCTTCGCCATCGTCCCTTCTTTCGTTCGCAGGCGGCCCCGCTCGCGCGGCTTTTCGCTCTGGAGACGGGCGGGAGGCGAATGTTACCATTACGCATTACCGCTCGCCCGCGACACGCGCCCGATTTCCAAATCCCTATGGCAGGCCACAGCAAGTGGGCGAACATCCAGCACCGCAAGGGACGCCAGGATGCGAAGCGCGGCAAGATCTTCACCCGCCTCATCAAGGAAATCACCGTCGCCTCGCGCATGGGCGGCGGCGATCCTTCCATGAACCCGAGGCTGAGGCTCGCCATGGACAAGGCGACCGAGAACAACATGCCCAAGGACAACATCGAGCGCGCGGTGAAGCGCGGCAGCGGTGGCCTGGACGGCGTGAACTACGAGGAGATCCGCTACGAGGGCTACGGCCCCTCCGGCGCGGCCGTGATCGTGGATACCCTCACCGACAACCGCACGCGCACGGTGGCGGAAGTGCGCCATGCCTTCACCAAGTACGAGGGCAACCTCGGGGCCACCGGCTCCGTGGCGTTCCTCTTCAGGCACTGCGGGCAGCTCATGTACCCGCCGGGCACCGACGAGGACAAGCTGATGGAGGCCGCGCTGGAGGCGGGCGCCGACGATGTCGTCGCCAACGACGACGGCTCGCTCGAGGTGATCACGGGGCCCTACGAGTTCTCGGCGGTGAAGGCCGGGCTGGAGAAGTCCGGCTTCAAGGCGGCGCTCGCCGAGGTCACGATGAAGCCCGCAAGCGAGACCGAGATGCCGCCCGGGCAATCGGCGACGATGCAGAAGCTCCTGGACGCCCTCGAGTCCCTCGACGACGTGCAGGAGGTCTACACGACGGCGGTGCTCTCGTAGTGGCGCCCGCCAGGCCCGCGCCCGCGCGAAGCTGAATGGCCGGCATCCGCATCCTCGGCATCGACCCGGGCCTGGGCATCACGGGCTACGGCGTGGTCGAGAAGTCGGGTGCCCAGCTGGTCTACCTCGCGAGCGGGCGCATCCGCTCCGACGAATCGATGCCGCTCGCTGACCGCTTGAACACGATCCTGGCGGGACTCGCCGAGGTGATCGCGAGCTACGAGCCCGTCGAAGCCGCCGTGGAGAAGGTCTTCGTCAACGTGAACCCGCAGTCGACGTTGCTCCTGGGACAGGCGCGCGGCGCCGCGATCTGCGCGGCGGTGATGGCGCGGCTTGCCGTGTCCGAGTACACCGCGCTTCAGGTGAAGCAATCGGTCGTGGGCATGGGCCATGCGCGCAAGGAGCAGGTGCAGGAAATGGTGAAGCGGTTGCTGAAGCTGCCGCAGGCGCCGGGCCCCGACGCGGCCGACGCGCTCGCCTGCGCCATCTGCCACGCCCACGCCGGCCTGGGTGCGATGCCCTCGCGCGGGCGGCGCGTGCGCGGCGGCCGGATCCTCGAGCTCGTCGTGAAGCAGCGGCAGGGAGGGCGCTAGATGATCGGGCGCATCCAGGGGACCGTCGTCGAGAAGAATTTCCCGCAGGTGATCGTCTCGGTGAACGGCGTGGGCTACGAGATCGACGTGCCCATGAGCACCTTCTATCCGCTGCCGCGAACCGGCGAGGAAGTGACGCTCCTCACGCACCTCGTGGTGCGCGAGGATGCCCACCTGCTCTTCGGCTTCCTCACCGCCGGCGAGCGCGCGGCCTTTCGCCAGCTCCTCAAGATCAGCGGCGTGGGACCCAAGGTCGCGCTCTCGGTGCTGTCCGGCATGTCGGTGGACGACCTCGCGGGGGCCGTCGCCAACGAAGATGCCGGGCGCCTCACGAAGGTCCCCGGCATCGGCAAGAAGACCGCGGAGCGCCTCGTGCTCGAGCTTCGCGACAAGCTTCCCAAGGTCGTGCCCGCGGCGCGCTCCGAGGCCGCGGCCGCGAATGCGGACGTGGTGAATGCCCTGCTGGGCCTTGGCTACAATGAGCGCGAGGCCAGCACCGTCGTGAAGCAGCTGCCCGCGGACCTCCAGGTCGCCGACGCGATCCGGCAGGCGCTCAAGCTCCTCTCGAAGGCCTGATCGCAACCCATGATCGAAGCCGACCGACTGATCTCCGCAGCGCCCGCTTCGCCGCAGGAAGACGGCGAGGAGCGAGCGCTTCGCCCGCGCAGCCTCGCCGAGTACGTGGGCCAGCCCAAGATCCGCGAGCAGCTCGAGATCTTCATCTCCGCCGCGAGGAACCGCAAGGAAGCGCTCGACCATGCGCTCCTCTTCGGGCCGCCGGGGCTGGGGAAGACCACGCTCGCGCACATCATCGCGAGGGAGATGGGCGTGAACCTGCGCCAGACCTCGGGGCCGGTGCTCGAGCGCGCGGGCGACCTCGCCGCGATCCTCACCAACCTCGAGCCCAACGACGTCCTCTTCATCGACGAGATCCACCGGCTCTCGCCCGTGGTCGAGGAGATCCTCTACCCCGCGCTCGAGGACTACCAGATCGACATCATGATCGGGGAGGGCCCCGCGGCACGCTCGGTGAAGCTCGACCTGCCGCCCTTCACGCTGGTGGGCGCCACGACACGCGCGGGAATGCTCACCAACCCGCTGCGCGACCGCTTCGGGATCGTGGCGCGCCTGGAGTTCTACACGCCCGAGGACCTCACGCGGATCGTGCACCGGTCGGCGAAGCTCCTCGCCGTGTCGATCGACGAGCACGGCGCGCTCGAGATCGCGCGGCGCTCGCGGGGCACGCCGCGCATCGCGAACCGCCTGCTGCGGCGCGTGCGCGATTTCGCCGAGGTGAAGGCGAAGGGCGTCGTCACCGCCGAGGTCGCCGACATGGCGCTTCGCATGCTGGAGGTGGACGCGATCGGCCTGGACCTCATGGACAGGAAGCTCCTCGAGGCGGTGATCGAGAAGTTCGGCGGCGGCCCCGTGGGCGTGGAGAACCTCGCGGCGGCGATCGGCGAGGAGCGCGACACCATCGAGGACGTGCTCGAGCCCTTCCTCATCCAGCAGGGCTACCTGCAGCGCACGCAGCGCGGCCGCGTGGCCACGGCGCTCGCCTACCGCCACTTCGGCCTCGTGCAGCAGGCGCCCGGGCGCGGCGGCGACCTCTTCGCGGCGCCCGTTTCGCCGGCGGACCCCACGCCATGACCCGCATCGCGGTCAAGCCCACGCTGCAACCGGAGCTCTTCGTCTATTCGTTCCCGGTCCGGGTGTATTTCGAGAACACGGACGCGGGCGGCGTGGTCTACCATGGCGAGTACCTCAAGTTCCTCGAGCGCGCGCGCACCGAGTGGCTGCGCCACCTGGGCTTCGACCACCAGGCGCTCGCGAGGAACCACCGCGCGCAGTTCGTGGTCGCCTCGATGGCGGTCGATTTCGTGAAGCCCGCGCGCCTGGACGACAGCGTCTCGGTGAGCGTGCGCCTGGAGTCGCTGGGCAAGGTGCGCTGCGTCTTCGCGCAGGAGATCCGGCGCGACGACGAGCTGCTCGTGAAGGCGAGGGTCACGGTCGCGAGCCTCGCCACCGAAGGATTCAAGCCCGTGGAAATCCCCGAAGCGCTGAGGAGGAAGATGGAGGCCGCCCTTTGATCATGACCCAGGACCTCACGGTCGTCTCGATGATCGTGAACGCGAGCATCGTGGTGAAGGTCGTGATGGCGATCCTCGCGTTGGCGTCCATGTTCTCGTGGACCTACATCTTCATGAAGATGTTCGCGATCGGGCGCGCGCGCCGCCAGGCCGACGAGTTCGAGCGCGATTTCTGGAGCGGCACCGACCTGGTGGGCCTCTACCAGCGCGCCGCGAGCGGCCGCTACACGACCATGGGCCTGGAGCGCATCTTCGAGGCGGGCTTCAAGGAGTTCCTCAAGCTGAAGGGCCGGCAGGGCGCGGACCTCTCGACGCTCCTGGACGGCACGCGCCGCGCCATGAAGGCAACCTACCAGCGCGAGATGGACGTGCTCGAGTCGCACCTCTCGTTCCTCGCGACCGTGGGCTCGGTGAGCCCCTACATCGGCCTCTTCGGCACGGTGTGGGGAATCATGAACGCGTTCCGCGGCCTCTCGAACGTGGCGCAGGCCACGCTCGCGCACGTGGCGCCCGGCATCGCCGAGGCGCTCGTCGCGACCGCCATGGGCCTTTTCGCGGCGATCCCCGCCGTGATCGCGTACAACCGCTTCACCCACGACATCGACCGGCTCGCCACGCGCTACGAGAGCTTCATGGAGGAGCTGCAGAACATCCTCCAGCGCCAGGCGCACCTGCCCGACGCGCACGACACGGTGATGCAGAGGCCGCGCTGATGCGACCGCGCCGCGCCATGGCCGAGATCAACGTCGTTCCCTACATCGACGTGATGCTGGTCCTGCTGATCATCTTCATGGTCGCCGCCCCCCTCATCAATCCCGGCCAGATCGACCTTCCGCAGGCGGGCGCCAAGCTGAACCCCGCGGTGGCGCCGCTGGAAGTGCGCGTGCGCGCCAACGGCGACCTCGCGGTGGTCGACCGCAACAAGTCCGCCGAGGAGGTGCGCATCGACCGGGCCCAGCTCGTGGACATCGTGCGCCAGGCGCAGTCGCAGAACGCCGAGCAGGCCGTGGTGATCGCGGGCGACCGCGCGGTGCGCTACGAGGAAGTGATCGGCGTCCTCGACCTCCTGCAGAAGAACCAGGTGAGGCGCGTAGGGCTGCTCGCCCGCCCCGCCCAGTGAGCGCGGGCAAGACCCCGCCGGCGAGCCTGGAGAAGCGGCCGCAGCCCGGGCGCGTGCGCTCGGTCATCCTGGCGCTCGTCGTCCACGCGATCTTCTTCGCGCTGATCGTCTTCGGGGTCACGTGGCAGAACCGGCCCGAGGCGCCCTTCGTGGCCGAGATCTGGGACAAGCTTCCGCCCGCACAGAAGAGCGCTCCCCCGCCCACGCCCGAACCCGCGCCGCCCAAGCCCGAGCCCGTGAAGCCTCCCCCGGAGCCGCCCAAGACGGCGCCGGAGCCCGTGAAGCCCGCGCCCAAGCCGCCCGAGGAGAAACCCGAGCCGCCGAAGCCCGATCCGGAGATCGCGCGCAAGCTCGAGCGCGAGAAGCGCGAGAAGGTGAAGCAGGAAGAGGCCAAGCGCGAGAAGGAGCGCAAGGACAAGGCAGATCGCGAGAAGGCGAAGCAGGAAGAGGCGAAGAAGAAGCGCGAGGAGGAGGTCCGCCAGAAGGAGGAGCAGGAAGCTTTCCGCGCGGCGCAGCAGGCCCGCGAGCAGGCCGCCGCGCAGCGCCAGGCCGAGTACCTCCAGTGGGTGGGCAAAATCCGCGATAAAATCCGCGGCAAGGCCAATGTTCCGGATACCGTCATCGGGCGGCCCGAGGTGCAGGTCCATATCCGAATACTGCCCGGTGGAGAGGTGTTCGACGTCGCGATCACCAAGCCGAGCGGCAATCCCACGTACGACGCGGCCATCGAGCGGGCCGTGCGCAGCTCCTCTCCGCTTCCCGTTCCGGCGGCCAACTCGGAACTTTTCTCCCAATTCCGCGACCTTACCCTGAATATCAAGCATGACCGCTAGCCTTCGTGCGGGCTCCTCCCGATGAAACGAATCCTCCTCGCGCTGGCGATCCTGGCCGCGGCGCTCTCGGCGCATGCCCAGCTCACCATCGACATCACCACCAGCGGCGGGCGGCAGGTGCCGATCGCCATCGCGTCCTTCTCGGGCGAGGCCTCGCAGCCCCAGTCGGTGAGCGACGTGGTGGGTGCGGACCTCTCGCGTACCGGATTGTTCAGGTTGGTGAATACCTCGGGCGTGAGCCCGCTTCCCACCGAGCCTTCGGAAGTGAATTTCGCGGACTGGACCGCGAGGAGCGCCGAGGCGCTCGTGATCGGCAAGATCGAGCCTTCGGGCGAGGGCCGCGTGGAGGTGCGCTTCCGGCTCTTCGATGTCCAGAAGCAGTCGCAGCTCGCGAGCTTCTCCTATGTGATCTCGCCCGCGCAGCTGCGCGCGACCGCGCACCGCATCGCCGACGTGATCTACGAGCGGCTCACCGGCGACAAGGGCGTCTTCTCCACCAAGATCACCTACGTGGTGAAGCGCGGCCGGCGCTACGAGCTGCAGGTGGCCGACGCCGACGGCTTCAACGCCCAGAGCGTGCTCGCCTCCAACGAGCCCATCATGTCGCCCGCCTGGTCGCCCGACGGCAGCCGCCTCGCCTACGTGTCGTTCGACCAGAAGAAGCCGATCGTGGTCGTGCAGAATCTCGCGCAGGGCACCACCAAGGTGGTCGCCGCCCATCGCGGCAACAACAGCGCCCCCGCCTGGTCGCCCGACAGCCGCACGCTTGCCGTGGCGCTCTCGAAGGACGGCCTCACGCAGATCTATCGCATCCCGTCCAACGGCGGGGAACCCGAGCGGCTCACCGATTCCAGCGGCATCGACACGCAGCCCGCCTACTCGCCCGACGGCCAGTGGATCGCGTTCACGTCGGATCGCGGGGGCTCGCCGCAGGTCTACAAGATGCCCGCCTCGGGCGGCGCGCCGCAGCGCCTCACCTTCGAGGGCACCTATAACGTGGGCCCGCGGTTCAGCCCCGACGGCAAGACGATCGCCTTCGTGCAGCGCGAGGGCGGCCGCTACCGCATCGCCTCGCTCGAGCTCGCGACGGGCCAGGTCCAGGTCCTCACCGACGGGACCCTCGACGATTCACCAACCTACGCGCCCAACGGCAAGATGGTCCTCTACGAGGCCCAGGTCGCAGGGCACGGCCAGCTCGCCGCCGTTTCAGGCGATGGGAGGGTACGCCAGCGGCTCACCAGCGCCGCGGGCGATGTACAAGACCCCGCATGGGGCCCACTGCCGACCAATTAACCCCAAGTCGACGCCAGGAGAAAACATGAAGAAGCTTGCCATCTACCTCGTTATCGCGATCGCCGCAGCGGCATGCGCGAGCAAGGAAACCCGCACCGAGCCCGAAGTGACCGACCGCTCGACGCAGACGCCCAACGCGAACACGGCGAATCCCAGCAGCAACGTCTCGCCCACGCAGCCCAACCAGGGCCTCGCCGGCAACGAGCTGCACAGCGGCGCCCTCGCCAAGCGCAGCGTCTACTTCGACTTCGACTCGAACTCGGTGAAGGACGAGTACCGCGGCCTCGTGCAGGCGCACTCGCGCTACCTGAACGACCATCGCGACACGCGCATCCGCATCGAGGGCAATTGCGACGAGCGTGGCAGCCGCGAGTACAACCTGGCGCTCGGCCAGCGCCGCGCCGAGTCGGTGAAGAAGGTCATGACGGTGCTCGGCGTCTCCGACGGGCGCGTCGAGACGGTGAGCTACGGCGAGGAGAAGCCGGCCGCCGCGGGCCACGACGAGAACGCGTGGGCGCAGAACCGCCGTGCCGACATCAAGTACGCGGGTGAATAGGGCGGCGCTCGCCGCCGCCCTCCTGGCGGCGGCGGCGACGCTTCCGGCTCGCGCGGGCCTCTTCGACGACGACGAGGCCCGGCGGCGCATCGATTCGCTTCGCAAGGAGCTGGCACAGCAGGGCAAGGACAACGAAGCGCGCATCGCCAAGCTCGAGGAGGTCATCCGCAACATCGGCGTGATCGAGCTGGTGCGCCAGCTGGAGGACATGAACGCAGAGATCGCGCGCCTGCGCGGCCAGATCGAGGTCCTCTCGAACGACAACCAGCAGCTGCAGAAGCGCCAGCGCGATTTCTACCTCGACATCGATTCGCGGCTGAAGCGCCTGGAGGGTGGAGGATCGGGCGCCTCGGCGCCGCCGCCCGGCGCCGTAAGTGCCGCGCCACCGGCCGCGCTCGCCTCGACGAACATCGACGCGCCCCCGCCCTCGAAGGACGAGCAGGCGCGCGAGATGAAGGCCTACGACGCGGCCTCCAACCTTTTCCGCCGCAACGATTTCCCGTCGGCCATCGACGCGTTCCGCGCCTTCGTGAAGGATTTCCCGCAGAGCGCGCTCGCGCCCAACGCGGGCTATTGGATCGGGATCAGCTACGCGAACATGCACGACTACCGGCATGCGCTCGCCGCGCAGGAAGAGCTCATCGCCAAGCACCCGCAGTCGCCGAAGGCGCCCGACGCGCTGCTCGCGATCGCATCGATCCAGTCCGAGCAGGGCGACACGGGAAGCGCCAAAAATACGCTCGAGGACATCGTCGCGCGCTTCCCCGCTTCGGAGGCGGCCGGAAAGGCGCGCACGCGGCTGGGGACGATGCACCGCTAGTGGCGGCGAAGAACGCGGTCGTCCTGGTCTCGGGCGGCCTCGACTCGGCCACGGTGCTCGCCATCGCCACGCAGGCGGGCTGGCGCTGCCATGCGCTCTCCATCGACTACGGCCAGCGCCACCGCGCGGAGCTGGCAGCCGCGCGCCGCGTGGCGGCCTCGCTTCACGCGCACGAGCATCGCCTCGCCGTGATCGACCTCAGGGTCTTCGGGGGCTCCGCCCTCACCGATCCCTCCATCGCGGTGCCCACCGCGCCGTCGCAGGGAATTCCCGTCACCTACGTTCCCGCGCGCAACACCATCTTCCTCGCCCTCGCCATGGCGCACGCCGAGGTGGTCGAGGCCGACGCGATCTTCACCGGCGCCAACGCGATCGACTACTCGGGCTATCCCGACTGCCGCCCCGAGTACCTCCAGGCCTTCCAGCGCATGGCCAACCTCGCCACCAAGCGCGCGGTCGAGGGCCACCCGATTTCCATCGAGGCGCCGCTCGTGCGCATGACCAAGGCGCAGATCGTGCGCCACGGGCACGAGCTGGGCGTCGATTTCGCGCTCACCGTGTCGTGCTACGACGCGGACGCCGAAGGGCGGGCGTGCGGGCGGTGCGACTCGTGCCGCCTGCGCCGGGAGGGATTCGCGGCGGCGGGCATCGCGGACCCCACCCGCTACCAAGGTTAGAATCCGGAACCACCAGCCCAGGGGTTTCCACCAGTGGCCAGCCACCCGGCCCTCGCCGTCGTCGCGGGCGGCTTCATCCTCGCGTTCATCTTCGGTGCCGTCGCCAACCGCACCAACTTCTGCACCATGGGGGCGGTCTCCGACGTCGTGAACATGGGCAGCTGGGGCCGCATGCGCATGTGGCTCCTCGCCATCGCGGTCGCGATCCTCGGCACCTACGCGCTGCAGCTCGCGGGGCTCATCGACTTCACGCGATCCTTCTACGTGCGCTCGAACGTGACCTGGCTCTCGTACGCGCTGGGCGGCTTCCTCTTCGGCGTCGGCATGACGCTGGGCAGCGGCTGCGGGAGCAAGACGCTGGTGCGCCTGGGCGGCGGGAGCCTGAAATCCCTGGTGGTGTTCATCTGCCTGGGCATCGCGGGCTACATGACGCTGAAGGGCCTCTTCGCGATCTGGCGCACGCGCTTCATCGATCCGGTGGCGACCGACTTCGCCGCGCATGGCGTGGCGCGCCAGGACCTGCCGACGCTCGTCGCCGCGTGGACGGGCGCCAGCCTGCCCGCCGCCCAGGCAACGATCGCGCTCATCGTCGCGCTGGCGCTCCTCGCCTTCGTCTTCGCCGACCGCGAGTTCCGCACGAGCTTCGACCACGTGCTGGGAGGGACCGTCGTGGGCCTGGTGATCGTCGCCGGCTGGTACGTGACCGGCCATCTCGGCTACGGCGAGAACCCCGACACGCTCGAGACCACGTTCATCGCGACCAACAGCCACTCGATCGAGTCGCTCTCCTTCGTGGCCCCCGTCGCGTACTCGCTGGAGCTGCTCATGCTCTGGAGCGACAAGTCGCTGGGCGTCACCTTCGGCATCGCCGCGGTGGCGGGAATCATCCTGGGCTCGCTCGCGTATGCGATCGCCTCGAGGACCTTCCGCTGGGAAGGGCTCGCGGGCGCCGAGGACACCGCGAACCATATCGTGGGCGGCGTGCTCATGGGTTTCGGCGGCGTCACGGCGCTCGGATGCACCATCGGCCAGGGCATCACGGGCTTTTCCACGCTCGCGGTGGGCTCGCTCGTGGCCTTCGCGGCGATCCTCGCGGGCTCGGCCCTCACCATGAAGCTGCAGTACTGGCGCATTACCCGCGAGACGTGAGGTTTCTTTGACCCGATCTCGCGCGAAACGCTATAATTTCGGTTTCCCCCGGGGCGTTAGCTCAGCTGGTAGAGCAGCGGACTTTTAATCCGTTGGTCACTGGTTCGAATCCAGTACGCCCTACCAATCCTTCGCGGCGCTCCCATCGGGAGCGCTAGCGAAACTTCACCTTCCCCGCCACGTCCACCAGCGCTTCGCGTTGCTCCGGGCCTTCGGCGATCACGAAGGCATGGCCCGAGAGCTTTCCCGGGCCCACGCCGCTGAAGTAGTTCTCCGCGCGCGGCCCCGAATCGCTGGTCCAGTAGCTCCACTGCGATTCGTTGCCGAAGATCGGCTTCCTCACGACGACGGCATTGGAGCGCGCCGAGGGCTTCTGCGGGTGCGACCCCACGTAGATTCCGAGCTCGCTCCCGGCCTCGTCGAGGCGCGAGAGCCGCAGCACCCGGTACACCTGGAAATCGGGGCCGCGCTGCGCATACATCGTGTAGCCGAAGGGAAGCTCGAGCTCGAACGGCCAGTTGGGCGATGCGAAGCGCCCGCCCGACTGCAGGGTGCGGCTGCCCGGCTGGATCGACGCGTTGATGCGCGCGGCCACGTCGCGAACCGCGCGCGCGGCTTCGATCCCCGCGGTGTTGGTGAAATAGCCCAGGCTCTGCAGGGTGCCGTCCTTCGACTTGACCAGCGTGGCGCCGACGAATTGCGAATCGCCCACCGGCGTGAAGGCGCCGGGCGCGATGTAGACGACCTCGAGCCCCTCGGGAGTCGTCACCACGGGCCCGGTGCGCGCGTCGCCAAGCTTGAGGCCTCGCTGGAGCTGGCTCGCGAAGGCCCGTGCCGTCGAGTCCATGTCGGGGCCCGCCACGTGGAAGAGCTCCGTGGCGAGGATCGTCATGCGCACGCCGCCCTCGAGCTCCACCGTGGCCCGCTGCTGCCTCGCGTGGGGAGCCTCGGCCGCCATGAGCCCCGCGGGAACCGGCTCGGCCTGGGCGCCGGGCGGCATCTTCACGACGAGGCGATCGTCGAGGATCGGGACGAGGGGCCAGGGAGGCTCCGCGGGTGACGTGGCCTCGGCGGCGAGGTTCGGACCGTGGAACGCGATTGCCAGGATCGGCAGGACGGCAAGGAAGAGTCGTTTCATGGTGCCGATGTTATCGTCGCCCCGAGGGGAATGGGAAACCCCGTCGCCGTGTTCAGGTCATACCCCCATGATCCGCAAAGCCAAGATCGTCCTCCTGCTCGCCGCTGCCGCCCTTGCGGGCTGCGCGAGCTACGACGGGCGCACGCTGCAGCCGGGCATCCCGGAGGCCGAGGTGAAGGCCACCATGGGCCCGCCAGCGATGGAGGTTCCCGTCGAAGGCGGCAAGCGCCTGGTCTACCCCAAGGGACCGCTGGGCACCCAGACCTTCATGGCCGACCTGGGTCCCGACGGGCGGCTCATCGCGGTGAGCAACGTGCTCACCGACGGCGTCTTCGATCGCATGCAGCCCGGCATCACCGAGAAGGACGTGCTGCGGATGATCGGCCCGCCCAACCAGTCCATGGAGTTCCCGCGCTCGAACACGCACGCGTGGGAATACCGCTACATGGACACCTGGGGCTACCT
>DATBEA010000452.1:0-2878 GCA_036276215.1 Usitatibacter sp. | reverse complement strand
GGCGAGGTATACGGCGAGCGGCACCACCCAGAGGAGCGGGATCGACGGAATGTTCTGCGTGAGGTGGTTGGTCACGCCCAGCAGCGCGACCGATCCCATGGCGGCGAGCGCCAGCCAGAGCGCGATCTGCCGGCCTGCGGGTCGGGAGTCGAAAGCCCCGTGAAGGGCTTGCGTTGCGGGAAGCGGAGCGAGGGCGCGGCTGCGCCATGCAAGCCCGCCGCACAGCACGACGAATGCCGCGTATCCCGCCGACCAGCTCCAGGACTGGCGCGAATTGGTGAGCCACGGCTCGATCGCCAGCGGATAGCCCAGCAACGCGAGCATCGAAGCGAGGTTGGAGAGCGCGAACAGGCGATAGGGACTGTCCCCCGGCCGCGCCCGCGCATACCACGCCTGCACCAGCGGGCTCGTGGCGGAGAGCAGGAAGTAGGGCAGCCCCACCGTGGCGAAGAGGAGCAGCAGGACGCCCGCCACCGGGCTGGCACCCCCCTTGGGCATCCAGGCCGAGTCGGGAATCACCGGAAGGAACACGAGGCTCACGGCGAGGAGCGCCCCGTGGATCCACGCCTGGCGCTCGCCCCGCACGCGGCTCGCGAGCCAGTGCGCGTACGCGTATCCCAGCAGCAGCAGCATCTGGAAGAACACCATGCACAGCGTCCACACGATGGCGGCACCGCCGAACCAGGGCAGGATCTGCTTGGCGAGGATCGGCTGGACGAGGAACAGCAGGAACGCGCTGAGGAAGACGGTCGCGGCGTGCAGCGGCATTCGCGGAAGGCCGATCGGTGATGCGCGATATCGAGCGCGCGGCATCTTAGCACGCGCGATGCGCCGCTATACTCGCAGGCGATGCCCGTGAACTGGATGACCTACTCGCTCCTGCTGGAGATCGCCGCGTACGGGGTCGTGGCGCACTGGCTGCACTGGCTCTACGGCTGGAGCTACGCCTTCCTCGCCGCGGGCGCGATCGCCGTGGCGCTGCTGAACCGCCTGCTGATGGTCTTCGTGACGAGCGCCATCGCCCACCGCTCGCGCTCCCCGCGGGAGCCGGCGCACGGGATCGGTGCACCGGCCGCGCTCGCGATGCTGCTGCGCGAATGGGGGGCGGTCGCGCGGGCGCAGCTCCTGCTATTTCCCTTCGAGCGCATGGCGCTTCGCCCGGACCCGCCGCCCGCGCCGTCGCGAGCCCTTCCCGTGGTGCTCGTGCACGGCTACTACAGCAACCGCGGCTACTTCCGCTCGCTCGTGCGCTCGCTCGAGGCGCGCGGCGTCCATCCCGTCTTCACGCCCAACTTCCCGGGCACCTTCGCCGACATCGGCGCGTTCGCCGAGGCGCTGCATCGGGAAATCGAGCGCGTCTGCGCAGGCACCGGCAGCGAGCAGCTGGCGCTGGTGTGCCACAGCATGGGCGGCCTCGCGGCGCGGGAATACCTCTGCCGCCACGGCGCGGGGCGCGTGCGCAAGCTCGTCACCATCGCGACCCCGCACCGCGGAACCCTCCATGCGCGGCTGGGCCAGGGCGCCAACGCACGCGAGATGCGCCTCGGAAGCGCTTTCCTCGGGGCGCTGGCCGGGCGCGAGGGTGAACGGGGCCCCGCCTGCGGCGTGACTTCCATCTATACGCCCCACGACAACCTCGTGGCGCCCCAGGACAGCAGCGTGCTTCCCTGGGCGCGGAACATCGCGCTCCCGGGCCGGGGGCATGTCGAGATACTCTCGGCGCAGGCGCTTGCGGTGCTCGTGGCCGCGGAGCTGCGCGAGTGCGGCGCGGCCGGCGCCTAGAGCAGGGCGAGGACTTCCTCGGCGTGGCTCGCCACGTTCGGGCGGTCGATCACGTGGGCGATGCGTCCCTGCTCGTCGATCACGAAGGTCACCCGGTCGGCGAGCCCGAGCGCGGCCTTGAGCTTCGAGACGAGGCCGCCGCCGCCCATGACGCCATAGGCGCGGGCGACCTTTCCGCCGCCGTCGCAGAGCAGCGGGAAATTCAGCCGATGCTTCGAGGTGAACGCGCGGTGCGACTGCTCGCCCTGCGTGGAGACGCCCAGCACCGCCGCCCCGCGCGCCGCCAGCTCCGCGGAGTGGTCGCGCAGCGAGCAAGCCTGCTGCGTGCAATGGGGCGTATCGTCCCGTGGATAGAAATAGAGCACGAGCTTGCGTCCGCGATAGTCCGCCAGCGAGGCGCGCGTGCCGTCGGTGGTGGCCGCCTGGAAATCGGGCGCCGGATCGCCGGGTGAGGGCCTCATCGCCATGTCGCGCCCATTCTAGTCGGTGTTGCGGGCGCGGCACGCCCGAGGAGAAAAATCGGTTCCCCAGAGTGAAAACGGTTGACAAGTGTTTTTTGCTTGCGCATCCTCTCGCTGTCGCGCCGTTAGGCGAGATGAATGCAATTACCGAGACCATCGGAAACCAGATTGGAGGATTGAATAATGGCAGCTAAGAAAGGCAAGAAGGCATCGAAGAAACCGGCGGCCAAGAAGCCGGCCGCCCGCAAGCCGATGAAGAAGGCCGCGCCGAAGAAGGCGGCCCCGAAAGCGAAGAAGCCCGCCGCCAAGCGCAAGCCGAACGCCGCATTCATGAAGCCCATGTCGCCGAGCTCCACGCTCGCCGCCGTGGTCGGCAACAGCCCGATGCCTCGCACCGAGGTCACCAGCAAGCTGTGGGGCTACATCAAGAAGAACAACCTCCAGGACAAGACCAATCGCCGCATGATCAACGCGGACGACAAGCTGAGGGAAGTCTTCGGTGGCAAGCGCCAGGTCTCGATGTTCGAGATGACCAAGCTGGTCTCCAAGCACCTCAAGTAGCGAATCGAATTGCCGGCCCTGCCGGCGGACACTCCAGAAGGCCGGTCCGAAGACCGGCCTTTTTTTTCGTCCCG
>DATBEA010000451.1:0-5465 GCA_036276215.1 Usitatibacter sp. | reverse complement strand
TAGAGCTCCGCCAGGGGTTCGCCTTTCCGCACGCGGTCGAGCGGTGCGCGCACGTGCAGCTTCTCGAGGAAGCCGTTGGCGCGCGCCTGGACCACGGCGGCGTCGCGGTCGTTCCATGCGACGGTCCCCACGGCCTGGAGGGAGGGCGCGACGTTGCCCCGGGTGACCTCCGCCGTGCGGATGCCGAGGTTCTCCTGGACGCGCGGGCTGATCGCGACGCCGGCGGCGCCCCACGCGGCGCCCTCTTCATAGACGGGAACCAGCATCATGTCCATGAAGGGCGACTTCCCCGGCTTGTCGAACCTCTGGGCCGGCACCATGGGATCGTGCCAATAGAGCACCTTCCTGCCGGTGGCGCGATCGACGTCGCCCGCCTTCTGCGCGCCGCCTGCGTCGGGTGCGGTCCCCGCGGCCATCTTCATTCCCTGCGACATCCCCAGGGACCAAAGCCCGTACCCGCCGGCGGCGGCGAGGACGAGCACGACGAGCGCTACGATGGGCTTCCGGTGGTTCATTTTCGGTCCTCGAGTCCCCGCGAGAGACGCGCCGGAAGCAGCGCCTCGTCGGGCACCAGGAAGTTGAGCTGCGCCCAGAGGCGGCCGATTTCCATCTCCAGCTGGAGGGCCTGCATGCGAACGTCGATCTCGGCGCGCCGGGCGGAGAGGACGTCCATGAGGCTCGACCGTGCGCCGCGGTATGCGGCGAGCGCCCCTTCGCTGCGGCTTCGCGCGAGCGGCACGATCTCGGTCCGATAGCGCTCGAGGCGCAAACGGTCGTCGTCCCACTCGTTGGCCATGGCCTCGACCTCGGCCACGTGGGCCTGCAGCGCGTCGTCGCGACGGGCGCGCGCCTCGTCGGCCATCGCGAGCTTCGCCGCGACCTCCTGGTCCTGCCGGTTGGCGCGGTCCCAGGGAAGCGGCACCGACACGCCGACCGACACCATGTCGGAGAATGCCGAGCCGCGATTGGCGTACATGAGCTCGACGCTCCAATCGGGCTTGCGATCGGCCGTGGCGAGCTTGGCTTGCGTGCTGGCGATCTCCTCCTGCTTGGAAAGCATGGCGATCATCGGATGGGAAGCGACCGCTGCGGGCATGTGATGCCCGTGAGTGGTCTCGAAGGACGGGCGAGAGGCGAGCGGGCGCCGCGCGTCGTCGCCGATCCACCGTGCGAGGGCGATCTTCGCGTTCGTCACGCGGCGCCGATACTCCGCGGCGCGATCCTCCAGCACGGCGAGCGCACCCTGCGCCGCGAAGACGTCCGCCTGGCTGCCCCGGGCCGCGCGGTAGGCGCTTTCCGTGCCCTCGATCTCCAGGCGCGCCTCGCGGATCTGCGCGTCGACGACCCCCGCCATGGATTCGGCGTAGTAGCGGTCGAGCCATGCGAGGGCGGTGTCGCGCTGGATCGCGGCGATCACGGCGTCGCGTTCAACCTCGGACTTCTCGGCCTCCAGCTCGTAGCGTCGCGACCGCAGCTCGCGCTTGTCCGAGCCCGTGAGCTCCTGCATCACGCCGATGCGCTTCATGGTCATGAAATCCGCACTCAAGCTGAAGCGGTCGGGACCGGTGACCGGAAGGTTGTCGATGCCCGCCTTCAGCGTCGGATCGGGAAGCTGCCCCGCCGCGACCGCCATGTGCCTCGAGGCGGAGATCGCCGAGTCCTGGGCCGCGATCTGGCGCGTGCGTTCGAGCGCGAGGCGCTGCGCCTCGGCGAGGGTGAGGGGATTGCCGGCCGCGATGGCGGCGGACGCGATGCAGGCGGCCAGCAAGGCCGCGATGGGCTGCCACTTCATGGAACCTCCGGTCGCAGGACACTCGGGACGCCGCAAGGCGCGGCGCGAGCCTCAAGCGTTGCGGAGGATCAGATGCGCAGGCAGCAGTTGGGCGGGGGCGACGGTGGATGCGTTCCGCGCGCGTGGCCGAGTGGCGCGTGCGCGTGGACGCAAGCGGCCAACGGCCGCAGCGAAATGTGCGGCGCGAGCCCGAAGAGCGGCGCCGGCGCGAGGGTCGCAAGCTCGGGCTTGTCGAGCGACTGGGCGGCTTGTGCGCAGTGGTGCCGGCAGAGCGGCATGGACTGCGAATCCATCCGGTCGCAGCCGGCCATGCCCTGCTCCATGCCCACGGTGTCGTTCATGGCGCAGGGAAGCGCGGCGAGCGCGAGCTGCGTGAAAAGCAGCGCGAGGATCGTCGCGGCGGCGGCTGCGGCCCGGAACCGTCTCGTCATGGACGCATTCTAGACGATCGCTCGCCTGGGACGCGCGAGACGCAGGGCATTGCCCACGACGCTGACCGAGCTGAAGCTCATCGCCACGGCCGCGATCATCGGCGACAGGACGAGGCCCGTGAACGGATAGAGCACGCCCGCCGCGATGGGGACGCCGACCGCGTTGTAGACGAGGGCGAAGGCGAGGTTCTGCTTCATGTTGGCGACCGTCGCGCGGGAGAGCTCGATCGCGCGCAGGATGCCCGCCAGGTCGCCCTTCACGAGCGTGACTTTCGCGCTCGCGATGGCGACGTCGGTGCCGGTGCCCATGGCGATGCCCACGTCGGCCGCGGCGAGCGCGGGCGCGTCGTTGATGCCGTCGCCCGCCATGGCCACGCGCCGGCCCTCGGCCTTGAGCTTCTCCACGATGCGCAGCTTGTCCCGCGGGCGCACTTCGCCGTGCACCTCCCCGATGCCGAGCTTCGCCGCGACCGCCCGGGCCGTCGCCACGCCGTCGCCCGTCGCCATGATGATTCGCAGCCCGCTCGCGCGCAGCTTGTCGAGCGCCTCGCGCGTGGAATCGCGCAGCGGGTCGGCCGCGGCGAGCATTCCCGCGAGCTGGCCCTCCACCCCGAGGAACACGACGCTCGCCCCCTCGCCGCGCAGCGCGTCGGCCTCGCGCGCCAGCCCCGACACGTCGATGCCCGCCTCGATCATCTGCATCGTGTTTCCGAGCACGACCGGCTTTCCCTCCACGCGGCCACGCACGCCCTGGCCCGTGACGGAGCTGAAATCCTCCGCCTTCGCGAGCGGGAGATTGCGCCGGCGCGCCTCGGCAACGATCGCTTCGGCTAGCGGATGCTCGGCCCCGGCGTCGAGGCTCGCGGCGATGGCGAGCGCTTCGTCCTCGCCGTACGGCGGCACGGCGCGCACCGAATGGAACGCGGGCCTGCCCTGCGTGAGCGTTCCCGTCTTGTCGACCACGAGCGTGTCCACCTGCCAGAGAGCCTCGATCGCCTCGGCGTCGCGGAAGAGCACGCCGCTCGAGGCGCCTCGCCCCGTGGCGACCATGATGGACATGGGCGTGGCGAGTCCCAGCGCGCAGGGGCACGCGATGATGAGCACCGCCACGGCATTCACGAGCGCGTGGATCCAGCGCGGCTCGGGCCCCAGCCACGCCCATGCGGCGAAGGTCGCGATCGCGATCCCCACCACGCCCAGCACGAACCAGTACGACACGACGTCGGCCATGCGCTGCATGGGAGCGCGCGAGCGCTGCGCCTGGGCGACCATCTGCACGATCTGCGCGAGCACCGTGGCCGAGCCCACCTTGTCGGCGCGCATCACGAGGCTTCCGCTGCCGTTCATCGTGGCACCCACCACGCGATCGCCGGGCCCCTTCTCGACCGGCATCGGCTCGCCGCTGATCATCGATTCGTCCACGGCCGAACGGCCCTCGAGGACAGCGCCATCAACCGGCACGCGCTCGCCCGGGCGCACGCGAAGCCTGTCGCTGACGTGCGCGTGCGAAAGCTCGATGTCCTCCTCGCTGCCGTCGTCCCGGATGCGCCGCGCGGTCTTTGGCGCGAGCCCGAGGAGCGCGCGGATCGCCGCCGAGGTCTGGGAGCGCGCGCGAAGCTCGAGGAGCTGGCCCATGAGCGTGAGCGAGACGATGACGGCCGCGGCTTCGAAGTACACGCCTTCCGGAACCCGGCCCGGCGCGAGCGTCGCGGCGAGGCTGTAGAGATAGGCCGCGCCCACGCCCGTGCCGATGAGCGTCCACATGTTCGGGTTCCGCGTCGCGATCGAGCCGGCCCAGCGCTCGAGGAACGGCCATCCCGCCCACAGGACGACGGGCGTGGCGAGCAGGAGTTGCAGCCAGTCGGGCCCCCGATGGGCCATCGCGAGGACGAACGTCGCCGCGGTGAGCGGCAGCGTCCACCAGAAGCGCCGGCGAAAATCGACGAGCTCGGGGTTTTCTCCCTCCTCGAGGGACGGCATCTCGGGTTCCAGCGCCATGCCGCACTTGGGGCAAACGCCGGGGCCCTGCTGGCGCACCTCGGGGTGCATGGGACAGGTATGAACGTCATTCCCGTGGAGACGGGAATCCAACCTGTGCGCGGATGCGCGCCCCTGGGCCTCGGGTTGGGCTCCCTCCTTCGAGGGAGTGACCGGATTCGCCGAAAACTTCTCGAGGCAATGGTCGCTGCAGAAGTAGAACGTCTTGCCGTCGAAGGCGAAGCGCCGCGGCGAGTCGTCCGCCACGCTCATGCCGCAGATCGGGTCGACGTGGCTCATCGCCTCGACTTTACCACCGTGGAAAGACCCGGAACGCGTGCGTGGACACGGACATGAACGCGCGCAGCCGTTGTTAATTTGACGCCGCTCGATCGCCCGGGTAGCGTGTGGGCGGTCCGACCCAACAACGACAATAAATGGCAGCACTGGAAGTGTCGCGAGTGATCGTCGCCGATGTCGCGCGCGGCGCGGCCGAGGAGCTCTCCGCTTTCCTGGAAAGCCGCGGCGTCGAGGCTCGCGCGGTATACGACGGCGGCGACGCCATCATCGCGGCCGAGAGCTGGCCCGCCAGCGGCGCGGTGCTCGCCTCGCCGCTGCCCGGAGTCTCGGCCGTGGATGCCGCCCGCCACCTGCGCGAAAGCTTCGGTCCGGGGTTCGGCCTCGTCGCCTATCCCGCGGCCGTGGACGGCGATGCGGAGCTCCTCAAGCGTGCCGGGTTCGACCGGGTCGTGCCCCGAAAGGAGCCGCCCGAGAAGGTCTTCGAAGCGTTGAGCGATGCCGGTCGCGCGCTCGTCATGAGGTCCGTCGCGCAATCCACGCGCCGCATCGAGCTGCTCATCGTGCTCGGCCATTCGCTGCTCGGAAGGCGGCAACTCACGCCGTCGAGCGCCAACGAGGAGCGGGCGCGGCGGATCGTGGCCCTGGTCGAATCGGATATCGCCCGGCTGCCCGGTCACAAGGAACGCGAACGGCTCACGCGCGAGCTCCAGGCGCTGGCCGAGCGCGTGCGGCTCGACCCTTCCTTCCAGCTTCGCTAGTCCCGCCGCCCCGCCTCGTTGGCCTCGATCTCCTGGTCCACGTAGGGATCGGGCGTGCCGCTCGTGCGGCCTTCCTCCGAGAGCGCCCGCAGGATCGCGAGCGCCTCGTCGTGGCGGCCCAGGGAGCGAAGGCAGCGCGCGACGGACCACTTGGCGACGTGCACCTGCCGCGCCTTGCCGCGCTCGGCCCATGCCGCCTCGGCCTCG
>DATBEA010000450.1:0-8958 GCA_036276215.1 Usitatibacter sp. | reverse complement strand
TCCAGACCCGGCACGACCAGGTCCACGAAGCGGAAGCGCGCACCCTCTCGCGCGACTTCCTCTCGGCGCTCATCGAAGCCCTGGGCGCGGGCGCAGCCATCGACCTGCGCTCAGAGGCCTGGGCGAAGGTGCGCGACATGCTGACCGAGGTGTCCGCCTCGCGTGCGCGCCAGGGCTTTTCCCCGAGCGAGACCGCGACGTTCGTCTTCTCGCTCAAGCAGCCGTTGTTCTCGCGGCTTCGCAAGGAGCTGGGCAACGACGCGCAGAAGCTCGGCGACGAGACCTGGGCGGCCACCGTGGTCATCGACAAGCTGGGGCTCTACACCACCGAGGCCTACCAGAAGACGCGCGAGCAGGTGATCGCGCGCCAACAGCGCGAGCTCCTGGAGCTTTCCACGCCGGTGGTCGAGTTGTGGGACGACATCCTCGCGCTGCCGCTCATCGGCACGCTCGACAGCAACCGCACGCAGGTCGTGATGGAGAGCCTCCTCGAGCGCATCGTCGAGACCGGGGCGTCGCTCGCGATCATCGACATCACGGGCGTGCCTACCGTGGACACGCTGGTCGCGCAGCACCTCATGAAAACCGTCCAGGCCGCGCGCCTCATGGGCGCCGATTGCATCATCAGCGGCATCCGCCCGCAGATCGCGCAGACCATCGTGCACCTGGGCGTGGACCTCTCGGCGGTCACCACGAAGGCGAGCCTCGCCGACGCGTTCGCGCTCGCGCTCGACCGCATGGGCGCCCGGCTGGAGAAGAAATCCGCGCCGGCCTCCGCGCGCTGACATGGAACGCATCCCGATCCTGCGCATGGGGCGCTTCCTCCTGGTGACCATCCAGGTGGACATGCACGACCAGCTGGCGCTCACGCTCCAGGACGACCTCACCCAGCGCATCGTGTCCGACCGCGCGAAGGGCGTCCTGATCGACATCTCCTCGCTCGATGTCGTGGATTCCTTCATCGGCCGCATGATCAGCAACATCGCCGGCATGTCCCGGGTGCTGGACGCCGTGACCGTCGTGGTCGGCATGCGCCCGGCGGTGGCGATCACGCTGGTGGAGCTGGGGCTGAACCTCGAGGGCGTGAGGACCGCGCTCAACGTCGAGAAGGGCATGGCGCTTCTCCAGGACAGGGGCCTTTGAGCGACGCGTCCGCGCCGGGCATTCGCGCCGAATCGCGTGAGGAAATCGCCCTGCGGGCCAGCGAGGATGTCGTGCGCCTTCGCCAGGCGGTGCGCGACCGCGCAGTCACGCTGGGCCTTTCGCTCGTCGAGCAGACCAAGATCATCACCGCCGCGAGCGAGCTCGGGCGCAACACGCTGCAATACGGCGGGGGCGGGAAGGTCGTGATGACCACCGTGCTGAACGGCACGCGCAAGGGCGTGCGCCTGGATTTCATCGACCAGGGCCCCGGCATCGCCGACATCGCCCGGGCACTCACCGACGGCTACACCAGCGGAGGCGGACTTGGGCTGGGGTTGGGCGGCGCGAAGCGCCTTTCCGACGAGTTCGATATCGAAAGCTCGCCCGGCATGGGTACGCGGGTGTCGATCGTGCGGTGGAAACCCTACTGAGCGCCGCCGAGCCGATCGCCATCCGCGTGGAGGATTCCAGCCACGCGGCGGCGGCGCGCATGGCGGTCCAGGGCATGGCCCACGGCCTGGGCTTCAACGACGCGAGGGCGAGCGACGCGGCGATCGTCGTGACCGAAGCCGTCAGCAATATCGTGAAGCACGCGGGCCGGGGAATCTTCGTGGCGCGCTCGCTCGCACGCGCGGGAACGCTCGGCATCGAGATGCTGGCGATCGATTCGGGGCCCGGCATGGCGTCGCTCCCCGCGAGCTCCCGCGACGGGCATTCGACCGCCGGCACGCCCGGAACCGGGCTGGGCGCGATGGGCCGGATCGCCTCCGAGATGGAGGTGTTCACCCGGCCCGGCGACGGCACGATCGTGCGGATGGTGGTCTGGGAACGGCGCGGCGTGCCGCCTCCCGCGGAGGACTACCAGGTGGGCGCTGTGGCACTGCCCAAGGCCGGGGAGACGGCATGCGGCGACGCGTGGGGAATGGAGACCCACCCGCGGGGCGCGACACTCCTCGTTGCCGATGGCCTCGGGCACGGTCCCGATGCTTGCGTCGCCGCCCAGGCGGCGGTAGACGCGCTGCGCCGCTACCCGGACGAGCGGCCCTCGCGCGTGCTCGACGTCGCCCACGGAATGCTGCGCGCGACGCGAGGGGCGGCGGTCGCGGTGATGCGCCATGACCTCTTGGCCGGTACTGTCGCCTACGCCGGAATCGGCAATATCGCCGCGGTGGTCCTGAACGGCCCCGATCGAAAGGCGATGGTTTCCCACAATGGAATCCTCGGCCACGGCGCGCACCGCGCGCACGAGTTCGAATATGCTTGGCCGGGCGGCGCGCTCATGGTGGCGCATACTGACGGGCTGCAGTCGCAGTGGTCACTGGCGGAGCATTCCGGGATCTTCGGCCACCACCCCTCGATCATCGCCGCACTGCTCGTGAGGGACTACTCCCGCGGCCGTGACGACGTCACCGTGCTCGCGGTGCGCGCACCGGGGAGCCGGGAAGAGCGATGACGATGCGGCTGCTCACCTTCGCCTTGCATGGCCAGGCCGACGTCGTCGGAGCGCGCCAGCGCGCCCGGCAGATCGCCGAGCAGCTCGGCTTCGACGGGCGCCAGCAGACCCAGATCGCGACCTCGGTCTCGGAGATCGCGCGCAACGCCTTCCGCTACGCCGGCGGCGGCAAGGTGGAATTCGAGCTGGAGGGGCAGACCGCGCCGCAGCTCTTCGTGATTCGCGTGAGCGACGAGGGGCCGGGCATCGGCAACCTGGACGAGGTGCTCGAAGGCTCGTATCGCTCGAACACGGGCATGGGCATCGGCCTCATCGGGTCGCGCCGCCTCATGGATCGATGGGAGATCAACACGGTGCCCGGACGGGGCACGCAGGTGACGCTGGGCAAGCTCTTGCCCGACGGCGCGCCGCTCCTGACCGCCGCGGCTGCCGGCCGTGCCATGGCGCGCCTCGCGGAGCTGCCGACGGCCACGTCGCTCGCGGAGGTCCAGAGCCAGAACGCGGAGCTGCTGCGTGCGCTGGCAGACCTCCAGGAGAAGCAGGACCACCTCCTCGAGATGGCGCGCGAGCTGGAGGACACCAACCGCGGCGTCGTTGCGCTCTACGCCGAGCTGGACGAAAAGGCCGCGCACCTGCGCCGCGCCGACGAGATGAAGAGCCGGTTCCTCTCCAACATGAGCCACGAGTTCCGCACGCCGCTGAATTCCGTGCGGGCGCTCTGCGGGATGCTGCTCGCCAAGATCGACGGGCCGCTCGCGCAGGAGCAGGAGACGCAGGTGAAGTTCATCGCCAAGGCGAGCGACGACCTCTCGGAGCTGGTGAACGACCTGCTCGACTTGGCCAAGATCGAGGCGGGCAAGGTCGAGATCCGGCCGGCGAGCTTCGAGGTGGCGGAGCTCTTCAGCGCGCTGCGCGGCATGCTGCGCCCGCTCCTGGTGAGCGATTCGGTGGACCTCGTCTTCGACGAGCCGCTCGACATCCCGACGATGTTCACCGACGAGAGCAAGGTCTCCCAGATCCTGCGCAACTTCATCTCCAACGCGCTCAAGTTCACCGAGCGCGGGAGCGTCCGGATCTCGGCGACGCTGGCCGCGGGCGGCGAGAGCGTGATCTTCGCCGTGGCCGATACCGGCATCGGAATCGCGCTGGAAGACCGCGAGATGGTCTTCGAGGAGTTCACCCAGGTTGCGAGCGCCTTGCAGCGGCGCGTGAAGGGCACGGGCCTGGGGCTTCCGCTCTGCCGCAAGCTCTCGACTCTGCTGGGAGGCGATGTCTCGCTCGAAAGCGAGCCGGGCCTCGGATCGACTTTCTTCGCCCGCATCCCGGTGAAGTACCGGGGGATCGAAGTCTCGGAGCGCGCCGTGCAGCGGAAGGCCGAGCGCCAGATCCCACCGAGCCCCTGGGTCCTCGTGATCGAGGACGACGAGGCTACGCGCGCGATCCACGAGCGCTTCATCAGGGGAAGCGAGTTCGGCGTGGTCTCCGTCGCGAGCCTCGCCGAGGCGCGCGAGATCATGACGCACCACCGTCCCGCCGTGGTCCTGCTCGACATCCTGCTGCCCGGCGAGGAGCACCAGACATGGCGCTGGCTCGCCGAGAGCCGCGCTGCCGACAATGCGGTGGCCGTCGTGGTCGTGAGCTCCGCGGGCGACGAGCGCAAGGCGCTTTCCCTGGGCGCTGCCGCGCATTTCGCCAAGCCCGTGTCGCGCGACGTGCTGCTCGCCAAGGTGCGCGAGCTCGCCGCCGCGAGCGCGTCGGGCCACGTCGCGCTCATCATCGACGACGACCCCGCGGCGCGCTATGTGATCCGCCGCTCGGTGCGCACGCCCATGAAGTTCGAGGAGGCCGCCGACGGCGCCGCGGGCCTGGAAGCCGCCGCGCGCGTCCACCCCGAAGTGATCTTCCTGGACCTCTCGATGCCCGGCATGAACGGCAGCGAGGTGCTCGAGCGCCTCAAGGCCGATCCCCAGACCGCCGGCATCCCGGTCGTGGTGGTCACTTCCCATGAAATCGACGAGAAGCTGCGGCAGCGGCTGGGCGACAAGGCCCGCGCCATCATGCAGAAGCGCGACCTCTCCGTCGAAAATCTCGCCGTCACGCTGGAAGCGATCCAGCGGGGCGCCCCGCCCGCATGAGCGACAAGGCCCTCATCCTCAACGTCGACGACAACGACGCCGGGCGCTACGTGAAGAGCCGGATCCTCAGGCTCGCGGGCTACGAGGTGATCGAGGCGGCCAACGGCTCGGTGGCCGAGCGGCTCATCGCGGAGCGCTCGCCCGATCTCGTGCTGCTCGACGTGAAGCTGCCCGACATGAGCGGCCGCGACCTGTGCGCCCGTGTCAAGGCCGATCCCTCCACCGCGCAGATGGTCGTGATCCAGACCTCGGCTTCCCACATCGACACCAAGAACCGCGTGGCGTCGCTGGATGCCGGCGCCGACGGCTACCTCACGACGCCCATCGAGCCCGAGGAGCTGGTGGCGCACGTGCGCGCGCTCCTTCGCATGCGCAAGGCCGAGCACGAGCGCCAGAAGGCGCTCGACGCGCTGCGCGAGGCGGACCGGCGCAAGGACGAGTTCCTCGCGATGCTCGCCCACGAGCTGCGAAATCCGCTCGCGCCCATCCGCAACGCGGTCGAGATCCTGCGCATGTCGGAGGATCGCGACACCCGCGAGCGTGCACGCGAGCTGGTGGGCCGCCAGGTGCGGCACCTCTCGCGCCTCGTGGACGACCTTCTCGAGGTCTCGCGCATCACCCAGCGCAAGGTGGTCCTCAAGCGCGGCACGGTATCGCTCGCCGAGGTGATCGAGTCGGCATGCGAGGTCGCGCGCGCCGCCTATGCGAGCGAGGGGCACGTGCTCGAAGTGAGGCTCCCGCCCGGGGACGTCTGGCTCGAGGTCGATGCCGTGCGCCTTTCGCAGGTGGTGAGCAACCTCCTGCACAACGCGGGCAAGTTCACGCCGCGCGGCGGGCGCATCATCCTCGAGGCCACCCGCGGCAAGGAGGGTCTCGCGATCGTCGTCACCGACAACGGCGTGGGAATCGCCCCCGAGATGCTTCCCAACGTGTTCGAGCTCTTCTCGCAGGCGGATCGCTCGCTCGAGCGCTCCCAGGGCGGCCTCGGAATCGGTCTCTCCCTCGCCAGGGGCCTGGTCGAGATGCATGGCGGGGTCGTGGTCGCGCAGAGCGCGGGGATCGGCAAGGGGAGCACATTCACCGTGCGGTTGCCCCCCTCGGTAATCGTATCGGCGCCGGACACGGCGCCACGCGAGGCGACGCCGCGTGGGGCAGGAAACGGCGCGCGCCGCATCCTCGTGGTCGAGGACAATCCCGATTCCGCCGAGTCGTTGAAGCTCCTGCTGCGCAGCTTCGGCCACGAGGTGAGCGTCGTGAACGACGGCCGCGAGGCCGTGGCCGTGGCGCGCAGGATGCGCCCCGACGTGATCCTCCTGGACATTGGCCTTCCCGGCATGGACGGCTTCCACGTGGCGAAGGCGCTGCGCGAGCTTCCGGAGACGAGCGCAGCGCGCCTCATCGCGGTGAGCGGCTACGGCCAGGAGAAGGACCGCGAATTGTCCAAGGCCGCGGGCTTCGACCTGCACCTGGTGAAGCCCGTCGATCCCACCAAGCTCACCGCCGCGATCTACGCGGCCGGCTAGCGCTTGCGGTACGGCGAGGGCTCGCCGGGCGGGCGCGTCTTGAAGCGCTTGTGCGCCCAGAAGTACTGCTCCGGCATTTCGCGCACGCGTTCCTCGATGAAAGCGTTCATGCGCCGCACGTCGGCCTCGACGTCGCCCGTGGGATAGTCCTTCCACCCGGGATAGAACCGCACCACGTAGCCGTCGCCCTCCTGGCGCGTGATGACGGGGATCACCACGGCGCCGGCGAGCTTCGCCAGCCGCGGCAGCGTCGTGATCGTCGCCGTCGGGACGCCGAAGAAGGGACTGAAGATCGCGTCCCTGATGCCGAAGTCCATGTCGGGCAGGAAGTAGAAGGGCTTGCCGCTCTTCACCACGCGGATCACCGAGCGCAATCCCTCCTGGCGGCTCACGAGGTGGGGCTCGCCGAAGCGCATGCGCGCCTTGAGGAAGATCCGGTCCAGCACCGGGTTCTTCTGCTTGCTGTAGATGCTCGCGGTGCCGGGGTACTCGTAGGCCACGCGGATGCCGCCCATGTTGAGCCCGATGAAGTGCGGGGCGAGGGCGATGATGGGTTTTCCCTCGGCGGCCTTCAGGTGCTCGATGCCCTCGACGCGGATCAATCGCAGGAGCTGCTCGGAGCTGCCCCACACCATGATCGAGAGCTCGACGGCGTTGCGGCCCAGCATCCGGAAATGCCTGAGGCCCAGGTCGTGGCGTTGCCGCTCGGTCATCTCCGGGAAGCAGAGCGCGAGGTTCACGCGCGTGACCCTCCCGCGCCCGAATCGATACAGCACGGAGCCCAGCGCCGCGCCGATGGCGCCGATCCAGCGCATCGGCAGGAAATGCACGAGCCAGAGGACGAGGACTCCCAGCCAGGTGCCGAGCTTTCGCAGCCACGCCATCACACGACCCCGCGCACGTGGACGGCAGGCGGGGGCGGCGCGCCCGCGGGGCGCTTGTAGCGGTTGTAGCCCCAGAGGTACTGCTTCGGACACAGACGCACGAGCGCCTCCACCTCCTGGTTCACCCGCAGCGCCGCCTCGCGGCGATCGAGCGGCAACGCGGAATCGAGCGCACGGAAGTGCACCACGAAGCCCTCGCCGCCGGGCAGGCGCTCGGCGAAGTAGAAGACCACCGCGGCGTCGGAGGCTTGCTGCAGCCGGCCCACGAGCGTCATCGTGTACGCGGGGCGGCCGAAGAATTCCACCCACTCGCCCTCGCCCACGCCCGGCACCTGGTCGGGAAGCATGATCGTGCAGCCGCCCGCGCGCATGTGCTTCAGCACCTTGCGCACGCCGGCGAGCGTCGCGGTGGCCGTGTGGGTTTTGCCGGGAACCGAGCCGCGGTCACGGCCCTCGCGCATGAGCCGATCGAGCCATCCCACCTTGTGGGGGCGGTACATCGCCATGATCGCGCCGGGGAGCTCGCCCCAGAGGTAGCGGCCGGCGACGTCGTAGCCGCCCAGGTGCGGCGTCACGAAGATGATGGGCTTGCCCTCGGCGCGCAGCCTCTCCACGGCCTCCCAGCCGGTGCGGGACCGGGCCTGCCCGGCCACCTCTTCCAGCGGCCGGAAGAGAACCCATGCGAGCTCGGTCGCGCCCTTTCCGATCTCGGCGGCGTTGGCGCGGGCCATGGCAAGCAGTCCCCGGTCCGGGGCGAGGCCGCTGGAGCCGAGATTTTCGAGCAGGCGGTTGCGATAACGCGGCGAGAGCGCGAAGACGAGCCGGCCCAGGATAGCTCCAACGGCATGGTTCGCCCGGAGGGATAGGCGTGCGAGCCCGCGCAGGAGAAGTTTCAAATGGGGGCCGTAGCCAGCCCCGTCTTTGTTAAAATGGGAGGCTGTGTAACCGTGGGGATCGGATCAAGATGAAAAGCGAGTTCCTGTTTACCTCCGAATCGGTGTCCGAGGGCCACCCGGACAAGGTCGCCGACCAGATTTCCGATTCGGTGCTCGACGCCATTCTAGCGCAGGACCCGCCGAGCCGAGTCGCGGCGGAGACCCTCTGCAACACGGGCTTGGTCGTGCTCGCGGGCGAAATCACGACCCAGGCGAACGTCGACTACATCTCGGTGGCGCGCGAGGCCATCAGGCGCATCGGCTACGACAACACCGACTACGGCATCGACTACAAGGGCTGCGCGGTCCTGGTCGCCTACGACAAGCAGAGTCCCGACATCAAGCAGGGCGTGGACCACGCGCAGGACGATCCCCTGAACCAGGGCGCGGGCGACCAGGGCCTCATGTTCGGATACGCATGCGACGAGACGCCGGTGCTCATGCCCGCGCCGATCTACTACGCGCACAGGCTCGTGGAGCGCCAGGCGATGCTGCGCCGCGACGGGCGAATGCCTTACCTTCGCCCGGACGCCAAGAGCCAGGTCACGTTCAAGTACGTGGACGGCAAGCCCGCCGAGATCGACACCGTGGTGCTCTCCTCGCAGCACGCCCCCGAGATGTCCGACGGCCCGAAGATGAAGAAGGAATTCGTCGAGGCGGTGATCGAGAACATCATCAAGCCGGTGCTGCCGAAGGAAATGCTCAAGAACCCGAAGTACCTGGTGAACCCGACCGGGCGCTTCGTGACCGGCGGCCCGCAGGGCGACTGCGGCCTTACCGGGCGCAAGATCATCGTGGACACCTACGGCGGCGCATGCCCCCACGGCGGCGGTGCATTCTCCGGGAAGGATCCCTCGAAGGTGGACCGCTCGGCCGCCTACGCCG
>DATBEA010000449.1:0-20725 GCA_036276215.1 Usitatibacter sp. | reverse complement strand
TCACGCCGTTCACGCGGCAGGTCACGCGCAGGTTGTTGGGATCGAGGCCCTCGTCGGCGGTGACGATCCACGGGCCCATGGGACAGGTCCCGTCGAAGCTCTTGCCCTTGTGCCATTGGCCGCCGTGGTAGCGCTGGACGTCGCGCACGGACACGTCGTTGATCACTGTGTAGCCCCAGATGTGGCGCATGGCGTCGCCCTCGGAAATGTCCTTGCCCGTCGTTCCGATGATCACGCCCAGCTCCACCTCCCAGTCGTAGGATGTGGACACCTTCGCCGCGAAAGGCACGCTGTCGAAGGGCCCCGTCACCGCGCTCACGGCCTTGCTGAAGAACACCGGGTGCACCGGCAGCTCGCGCTTTTCCTGGAGCTTCTTCGCGCCCTCCTCGAAGTGCTCGAGGTAGTTCCAGCCCACGCAGAAGACGTTCTTCGCCGGGCGCGGAATGGGCGCGTGCAGCTTCACGTCGGCCAGGGCGAGCGCGCCCGTGGCGGGCTTCGCGGCCAGCTCGCGCAGGCGCTGCAGCATCGGGGCGCCGGCGCGGATGAGGCCCAGCATCGAGGAGGTGGATTCGTCGGCGCCGAGGGCGCCCGGGATGTCGATCACGCTCTTGTCGCCGACCACGAGGCCGGGGCGGGGATTGCCCGAGGGGAGCGGGGAGAAGGTGGCGAGTTTCATGGTGGCCTGGTTCCTGTCATTGAAGAGATGCGAGAGGGTGCTTCGAAGATTCCCATCGCGGCGCGAAGAACTCCATCACCTCGTCTTCGCGCACCGCGTCGATGCCCGCGTGCTTCCAGCGGGGCTTGTTGTCCTTGTCGATGATGACCGACCGGATGCCTTCCATGAGGTCGCCCTGCTCGAAGCAGGCGCGCATGAGGCCCAGCTCCATCCGGAAGCAATCCGCGAGGCCCATGGTGGCGCCGCGGCGCAATTGCTCGAGCGTCACGCACAGCATGAGCGGGGAGTGCTTGCGCAATTTGGCGAGGGTTTCATCGGCCCATCGCCTGAAGTGCGGGTGCGATTCGGATTCGAGGGACGAGACGATCTCGGCCACGCTCGCCCGGGAAAAGTGCCGCTCGATGGGCTCGCGCAGCGTCCACAGCGCGGGGCAATTCTCCTTGTCGTCCCCATGGACCTGCTGGTCGGCGAGCCCCACGTACACGGCTTCGGCCGGAAGGACGCGCTCGCCCACGAGGCCCAGGTAGATGCCGGCGTGCGCGGGAAGGCGCGAGAGAAAGTAGCTGCCGCCCACGTCCGGGAAGAGGCCGATCGCCGTTTCCGGCATCGCCATCCTCGTGAGCGGCCGGACGATGCGAACGCGGGCGCCCTGGGCGAGGCCCATCCCGCCGCCCATCACGATCCCGTGCATGTCGGCCACGATGGGCTTGGGATAGGTGTGGATGCGATAGTCGAGCGCATATTCGATCTCGAAGAACTCCCTGTGCAGCCCGGACCCCGCCTTGAAGCTGTTGTAGAGCGCCCGCACGTCCCCGCCCGCGCAGAACGCCTTGCCCGCGCCTGAAAGGACCACCTTCTCCACCGCCTCATCGTGCTCCCAGCGATCGAGCCATCCGGCGAGGGCCTCGATCATGCCGAGCGAGAGCGCATTGAGGGCGTCGGGACGGTTGAGCGTGACCTGGGCGACCTGGGCGGAAACGCGGGCGAGGATCTCGCCATCCGCCCCGCTCAGCTGTTCTTCCATTCCGGCTTGCGCTTGGCGAGGAAGGCGTTCACGCCCTCGGCGGTGTCTTCGTGGTCGAAGAGGTCCATGAAGCGCTCGCGCTCGAGGGCGAGCCCCGCCGCGCGCGGGATGCCGTTGCGCGCGTTGTGGATGAGCTTCTTGCACGACTCGACGGAGCGCGGCGAGAGCGTCGCGACGCGCTCGGCGAGCGCGGTGGCCGCGGCAAGCGACTTGCCGGTCTCGACAACCTCCTGCACGAGCCCGATGCGAAGCGCGGTGGCCGCGTCCACGCGCTCGTTGGTCAGGATCATGCGCTTGGCCCAGCCTTCGCCCACGAGCCAAGGCAGCATTTGCGTGCCGCACCCCGCGGGGAGCAAGCCCACCGCCGGCTCGGGCAGCGCCATCTGCGCGTGCGCCTCGGCGATGCGGATGTCGCAGGCGAGCGTGCATTCCAGGCCGCCGCCCATGGCATAGCCGTTCACCGCGGCGATGGTCACGAAGCGCGCGTTCATGAGCGCCTCGAAAGCGCGGCCGAAGGCGGCGATGAAATCGCGCGCCACGGCCTTGTCGCCCGAGAAGGTCTTCAGGTCCGCGCCCGCGGAAAAGAACTTGCCGCCCGCGCCGGTGATCACCATGGCGTAGATCGAGCGGTCGGCGTCGAGCGTGGCCACGAGGGCCTGCATCGCCGCGAGGCTCTCCGGCGTCCAGGTGTTGGCCGGCGGGTTGTCGATCGTGACGAAGGCCGTATGCCCCTTGATCTCGTGCCTCACGATCCGGTCCTCACGCCTTCTCTTTCATGTACTGGAGGATCACGCTCGAGAAGTCCTTCGCCCCGTGCCCGTCGACCGAATGCTTCTGGTAGACCTGCTGCGCGAGCGCGCCCAGGAGCACCGGCTGCTTCGCGTTCTTGGCCGCGTCGGTGACGAGCGTGAGGTCCTTCAGCATGAGGTCCACGCCGAAGCCGCCCGAGTATGCGCGCGAGGCGGGCACGTTCTCGAGCACTCCGGGATACGGGTTGTAGGTGTCGGAGCTCCAGCAGCGGCCGCTCGAGGTGTTCACGATCGCGGCGAAGACCTTGGGGTCCATGCCGAGCTTCGCGGCGAGAGTCATGCCCTCGGAAGTCGCGATCATCTCGATCGCGAGCATCATGTTGTTGCAGATCTTGGCGACCTGGCCATTGCCGATGCCACCGCAATGCACGATGTTCTTGCCCATGGCCTGCAGCACGGGCTTGGCCGCCTCGTAGTCGGCCGCCTCGCCGCCCACCATGAAGGTGAGGGTGCCGGCCTCCGCCCCGCCCACGCCGCCGGAGACCGGCGCATCGATCATGGGGCAGCCCCTCGCCTTCGCCTCCATCGCCACGTCGCGCGCGGTGAGCGGGTCGATGGTGGAGGAGTCGATGAGGGGCGTGCCCGCCTTGGCGCCCTTGAGGATCCCGTATTCGCTCAGGTAGACGCTGCGCACGTGAGGCGAGGAGGGCAGCATCGTGATCACGACGTCCACGCCCCGCGCGCAGTCGGCGGCGGACGAAGCGAGCTCGCAGCCTTCCTTCTCGAGCTTCCTCGCGAGGTCGGAGACCACGTCGTAGACCTTGAGCTTGTGGCCGTGCTTGAGGAGGTTGCGGCACATGGGGTTGCCCATGTGCCCAAGGCCCACGAAGGCGATCTTCATTACTTGAGGCTGATGGTGGTATGGATTCCGGGGTTCACGGTCTCGTCGTCGAACCAGCGCGACGTGACGGTCTTCACCTGGGTATAGAACTGGATTACCTGCTTGCCGTACGGGCCCAGGTCGCCCAGCTTCGAGCCGCGCGAGCCGGTGAAGCTGAAGTACGGGACGGGCACGGGAATCGGCACGTTGATGCCCACCTGGCCGACGTCGATCTCGTTCTCGAACTTGCGCGCCGCCGCGCCCGACTGCGTGAAGATGCCCGTGCCGTTGCCGTAGGGGTTCTTGTTGATGAGGTCGATCGCTTCGTCCAGCGTGTTCACGCTCACCAGCACCAGCACCGGGCCGAAGATCTCTTCCTCGTAGACCTTGTGGCCGGGCTTCACGCCCGAGAAGACCGTCGGCGCGATGAAGTTGCCCGCCTCGTAGCCCGCCACCTTCGGGTTGCGCCCGTCGAGCTCGAGCTTGGCGCCTTCCTTCACGCCCTGCTCGATGAAGCCCTCGATGCGCGTCCTCGCCTGCCGGGAAATGACCGGGCCCAGGTCCGCGCCTTTCTCGGTGCCGCCGTTCACCTTGAGGCTCTTCGCCTTCTCGACGATGTCGGGGATCCATTTGTTGGCCTCGCCCACCAGCACCGCGACGCTCGTGGCCATGCAGCGTTGCCCCGCCGCGCCGAACCCCGCGCCCACCAGGGCGTTCAACGACTGCTCCTTGTTGGCGTCGGGCATGACGACCGCGTGGTTCTTCGCGCCCATCATGCATTGCGCCCGCTTGCCGTGCTCGCTCGAGAGCTTGTACACGTGCTCGCCCACGCCGCAGGAGCCCACGAAGGACACGGCCTTCACGACCGGGTGCGTGCAAAGCGCGTCGACGGCTTCCTTGCCCCCGTGGACGACGTTGAGCACGCCCGGGGGAATGCCGGCCTCGAGGGCCAGCTCCGCGAGCGCCATGGGCGTCATGGGATCCTGCTCGGAGGGCTTCAGGACGAACGTGTTGCCGCACACGATCGCCATGGGGAACATCCAGAGCGGGATCATCGCGGGGAAGTTGAAGGGGGTGATGCCCGCGCACACACCCAGCGGCTGGCGGATGTAGTAGGTGTCCACGCCGTTCGCGACGTTCTCGGCGATCTCGCCCAGGGTGAGGGTGCCGATGCCGCACGCGTGCTCGACCACCTCGAGCCCGCGGAAGACGTCGCCCTCGGCGTCCGGCAGCGTCTTTCCCTGCTCGGCGGTGAGGATCGCGGCGAGCTTCTTCATGTCGCGCCGGATGAGCTCCTGGAGCTTGAGCATGACGCGGGCGCGCTGCCCGATGGGAACGTTGCGCCAAGTCTTGAACGCGGCGGCGGCGGCGTCGATGGCCTCGCCCACCTCGGCCGCGTCGCACATGGGAACGCGGGCAAGCACCTCCTGGGTGGCGGGATTCACGACATCGCGCCAGGCCTTGGCCCGGGATTCGACGAACTTGCCGTTGATCAGGAGCTTGACGTTGGGGGGTGTCGCGACCTTCGGGTTGGCGGCCATGCGGGATCTCCTCGTGAGCCCACAATTATAGTCGGGCTCAGCGCCAGGCGTTGCCTACCTGCAGGTAGAAAGCGGTCTTCTCCGGGCCGCGCGCGACGTCGATTCCCACGGCAAGGCCAAGGCGGCGCGCCAGCATGTAGCGGATGCCGACGCCGCGCGTGGTCTTCGTGCCGGCATCGCCGAACGAGGTGTCCCGGCCCCACGCGCGCCCGGCGCCCGCGAAGCCGACCACGATCCAGCGCGGCGTCGCGTAATAGCGGCCCTCGACTTCGATCACGCCGGTGCTCTCGTCCTGGTAGCGCGCCGCGGGGATTCCGCGCATGTCGATGAACGGAAGCTGGTAGAAGGGCACGTCGCCACGCGCGGTGCGCCCGTCGACGCGCCCCGCGAGCACGAAACTCTCGGCGGGTTTCCCGTAGGCGAAGGCATGGGCGCGATACGTGCGGAAGGTGTTGTCGCTGCCGATCGCCGGGTCGCTGAACATGGCATCGACGGCGGCCTCGATCCCGCGAGTCGTCGTGAAGATGTTGTCCCGCGAGTCGTACACCCAGCGCGCGCCGAGCTCGGAAGAGCGGCTGCCGAGCTCCCGCGGCGTGAGGTTCGCGTCCTGCGCGTCCACGCTGAGGCGCGTGGCGATGTCCAGGTAGAGGTAGCGCAACCCCACGAAATGATCGCTCTCCCCGATGCGGCGGGTGAGCTCCTGGAAGACGCCGGCGCCCTTGAGGTTGTAGCCGACCTTGGAAAGCCCCTGCGCGAGGTCGCCGCCGATGCCGTAGAAATCCAGGTTCACGGAGGTCGCGAGGGCGGCGGCGCGATAGCGCCAGCGATCCTCGTCGAAGGCCATGCGCGCGCCGGCGAAAGCGCCCTTCGTCCCGTTCTCCGTGCCGAAAGCGGCGCCGGCATAGATGTTGGGTGGCGTGATGCGGCCGCCCTTCGCAGCCTCGGCCGCCTCGCGGATCGACTCGGAGAACCATGCCAGCGCGAGGCCGCCGCCATAGCCTACGGCAGGCTCGGTGATGATGATCGGCACCGGCAGCGCGCCGCGGTGATCGAGCAGGTACTGGGACGCGTCGAGATTCCCGTCCTCGGGATCGACGAAGCGATCGGGCAGGGAAAGGGCGTGCGCCGTTCCCGCGAGCGTCCACGCGGCGAGCAGGGCCGCGCTCGAGGATCGACGGCATCTCATCCGGGCCGATGCTCCGCGCTGCCGCAACGGGCCGCAATGGCACTTTGGGATGACATGGGCGCGTCGTCGCGGCGGTCGGGTAACATCGACACCTCCTGCGCGTCCCGTTTTTCGGAGCCCTCCCATGAGGCGTTGGTACTGGCCGATTGCTTCCTGCTGCGCCCTGCTGTGGCCCCTCTGCGGCGCGGCCGCCGACGTCCACGTGATGATCTCCGCGGGGTTTTTCGGCGTGTATTCGGAGCTGGGTCCCGCTTTCGAGAAGGAAACGGGCCACCACCTGGTGACGACGAGGGGCCCGTCCCTGGGCGACAGCCCCGAGTCGATTCCCACGCGGCTTGGGCGCGGCGAGCCCGCCGACGTGGCGATCCTCGACGGCGCGTCGGCCGACGAGCTCGCGAGCCGCAGCCTCGTCGATCCCGCCACGAAGACCGTGCTCGCGCTCTCGCAGATCGGGATGGTGGTGAAGGAGGGGGCCGCGAAGCCCGACATCTCCACGGTGGATGCCTTCCGCAAGGCGCTGCTCGAGGCGAAGTCGATCGCCTATTCCGACAGCGGCAGCGGCACGTACATCCGCGCGAAGATGATGGCCCGGCTCGGAATCGCCGACCAGGTCGCGGCGAAGAGCCGCAAGATTCGCGGTCCGCCTTCGGGCGAGCCGGTGGCGGCGGTAGTGGCTCGCGGCGAGGCCGAGATCGGCTTCCAACAGGTGAGCGAGCTGATCCACGTGAAGGGCATCACCTACGTGGGCGCGATTCCCGCCGAGCTGCAGCCCGGCTTCACGTTCGCCGGGGTCATCGCGCGCGGGGCGAAGGAGCGCGAGGCCGGCGAGGCGCTCATTCGATTCCTCGCCTCCGCCCAGGCCGCACCCGTGATCGCGCGCGCGGGGCTCACGCCGCCGCCGCGCTGATACGCACGATTCCAACCACGACCGAAGGACCGATACCTTGGCTCGCAATACCCCGGTGGAGGCCGAGCGCGATGCGCCGCCCGTCACGCAGATCCTCGCGAAGTTCGTTTCGTCCCATCCCTCGCGCGGGTGGAGCGACACGGTGGACCATGAGGCGCACCGCACCCTGCTCAACTGGGTCGGCTGCGCCATCGGCGCGGCGCGCCACGAGTCCGTCGAGTCCTCGATCGCGGCGATGAAGATGCTCGAGCCCGCGCCCCAGGCGAGCGTGCTGGGCCGCGCGGAGAAGCTCGACATGGCGGGTGCGGCGCTGGTGAACGGCATTTCCTCGCACACGTTCGATTTCGACGACACGCACCTGAAGACGGTGATCCACCCGGCGGGGCCGGTGGCGCCCGCGCTCCTCGCGCTCGCCGAGAAGACGGGCGCGTCGGGCCGCGAGGTGGTCGATGCGCTCGTGCTGGGCGTGGACGTGGAATGCCGCATCGGCAACTGCATGTACCCGCAGCATTACGACCGCGGCTGGCACATCACGGGCTCCACGGGCACGCTGGGCGCCGCGGCCGCGTGCGCGCGGCTGCTCAAGCTCGACCAACACCGCACCATGATGGCGATCGGCATCGCCGCCTCGCAGCCCATCGGCATGCGCGAGCAGTTCGGCACCATGACCAAGCCGTTCCACCCGGGCGGGGCGGCGCGGGCCGGGCTCACGGCCGCATTGCTCGCGGCCAACGGGTTCACCGCGAGCGCCCGCGCCATCGAAGCCCCGCGGGGTTACGCGCAGGTCGTCTCCACCAAGAACGACTGGACCGAGATCACCGGCGAGCTGGGAAGCCGCTTCGAGATTTCCTTCAACACCTACAAGCCCTTCGCGTGCGGGATCGTGATCCATCCCACGATCGACGCGGCGATCCAGCTGCGCGCCAGGGGCGTGAAGCCCGCGGACGTGGAGCGCGTCGAGCTGCGCGTGCATCCCCTGGTGCTCGAGCTCACCGGGAAGAAGGAGCCCCAGGACGGCCTCCAGGGAAAGTTCAGCGTCTATCACGGCTTCGCGGCCGGCCTTTTCTTCGGCCGCGCGGGCGAGGGCGAATACGAGGACGCGATCGTGACGCGCGAGGACGTGGTGGCGCTTCGCCGCAAGGTGGTTGCGACGGTCGACGCTTCCATCGCCGAGGACGCGGCCGACGTGACCGCCGTGCTTCGCGGCGGAAAGAGCGAGCACGTGCGCGTGGACCATGCCATCGGCTCGCTCGGGCGCCCGCTCTCGGATGGCGAGCTCGAGGCCAAGTTCCATTCCCTCGCCGATCCGGTGATCGGCAAGGAGCGCGCGGCGGCCGCGATCGCCGCCTGCTGGTAGATCACGCAGGCGGGCGGCGTGAAGCGCCTGCTGGAGGCGGCGGCCGGATGAAACCGACGATCGTGGTGCTGGACGATTACGAGAACAGCCTGCGGCGAACCGCCGACTGGTCTCCCGTCGAGGCGCGGGCGGACGTGAAGGTCCACCTGCAGCGCCTTCGCGGAGATGCGCTGCTCGAGGCGGTGCGCGATGCCGACGCGATCGTCGTGGTGCGCGACCGCACGCCCTTCAAGGCCGAGCTCCTCGCGAAGCTTCCGAAGCTGAAGCTCTTCGTCTTCACGGGCGCGCGCAACACGCAGCTCGACACCGCCGCTCTCCAGGCGCGCGGCATTCCGGTGGGCCACACCGAGATGGGCGAATCGAAGGCGAGCACCGCCGAGATCACCTGGGCCCTCATCCTCGCGGCCGCGAAGCGGCTGGAATCCTACCTGCCGCTGGTTCGCAGGGGAGGGTGGCGCGATGCGGGGCCGCTTCCCGCGGTCCTCGCCGGCGAACGCCTCGGATTGGTGGGTTTCGGCGGGATCGGCGCTCGCGTGGGCAAGGTGGGCGCGGCCTTCGGGATGGAGCTCGTCACCTGGAGCCCGCACATGACGCCGGAACGCGCCGCGGCGGGAGGGGCGAAGGCCGTGGCGCTCGAGGAGCTTCTCTCCACCTCGAAGGTGGTGAGCCTGCACCTCGTGCCTTCGCCGGAGACGCGCAAGCTCCTGGACGCGAAGCGCCTTGCCACCATGCGCGAGGACTCGATCCTGGTGAACACCGCGCGCTCGGCCCTCATCGACATGGCGTCGCTGCCGGCCGCGCTCGACGCGGGGCGCCCCGGGATCGCGGCGCTCGACGTGTACGACGACGAGCCGCTCACGCCCGGCGCGGAGCTCGCCAAGCGCGACGACGTCGTGCTCACGCCCCACCTGGGTTTCGTGAACGAGCCGGTGTTCGGCAATTTCGGCCCGGGGGTCGTCGCGAATCTCCTCGCGTGGCTCGACGGCAAGCCGCTCCCGAAGGAGCTGAAGCCCGGCTGAGTGCCGCGCGCTAGCGCGCGGGGATCGCCACGCCCCAGGGCAGGTTGCCCACCGCGATCTCGCCCGTCTTCGTGAAGCTCGTGGCATCGACGACCGCGACCGCGTTGGAGCGCCCGCAGGCCACGTAGAGCTTGCGCCCGTCGGGGCTGAGCGCCATGTTCCACGGGCGCTTGCCGACCTCCACCTCGGCGACGATCGCCCGCGACGCGGTGTCGATCACCTGCACCGTGCCCTTGCCGCCCGAGGTCACGAACACGTGCTTGCCGTCGGGATGCACGAGCACGCCGTTGGAGCGCAGCCCCACGGCGATCGTCGCCACCACCTCGCCCCGCGCCGTGTCGATCACGTTCACGCGGTCGGCCTGCTCGGCCGCCACGTAGGCGCGCGAGCCGTCGGGAAGGAAGCCGATGCCGCGAGGCCTCTGCCCGACCGTGATCGACCTCACGACCTCGCCCTTCGCGGCATCGATCACGTCCACCGAATCGGCCTCCTCGGCGCTCGCGTAGAGCCACTTGCCGTCGGGACTCCAGACCGCATGCTCGGGATTCTTGCCTCGCGTGCGTATGCTGCGCACGACCTTGAGCGTGGCGAGGTCCACGATCGCGACCTGGTCGTTCTCCTCCACCGCCACGCTGATCGAGCGGCCGTCGGGCGAGAGATATACCGCCTCGGGCGACTTGCCGACGGGGATCGTCGCGATGTTGGCGTCGCGAGCCAGGTCGTGGACGACGATCGCGCCCCCGGTCTGGTCGCTCACGTAGAGGCGGCTGCCGTCGCGGGACACGGCGATGCCGCGCGGCTTCGTTCCCACCTTGAGCGTTGCCGTGACCTTGTCGGTCGCGATGTCCACCACCGAGATGGTTCCGGATCCCTCGTTGGAAACGTAGGCGAACGGGGCGGCGGCGGCGTGGGCGGCGCAGAAGGCGGCGAGGGCCGCCAGGGCGAGCGAGGCGAAACGGGTCATCGGAATCGACTATCCTTGGCGCGATGGAGTCGCTACGTTACACCACGGTCGCGCGTGCGCTGCATTGGACCATCGCCGCGCTGGTCGCGGGGCAGTTCGCGCTCGGCTGGTGGATGCAATCGATCCCGAAGGCGCCTCCCGGGCCGCGGGCCGATGCGTTCAACCTCCACAAGTCGGTGGGGCTCGCGATCCTCGTGCTGATGGCCGCGAGGATCCTGTGGCGTGCGCGCCACGCGCCGCCTTCGTGGCTCGCGATGCCCGCGTGGCAGCGCAACCTCGCACGGGCGAACCACGCGCTGCTCTACGTGCTCCTCGTCATGCTGCCGGTCACGGGCTACCTGGGCTCGGTCTTCAGCGGCTATCCCGTGAAGTTCTTCGGGCTCGTGCTTCCCAGGTGGGGTTCCGCATGGCCGGCCGCGAAGGATCTCCTGTCGCAACTGCACCAGGCGAGCACGTGGCTCCTCGCCGCGGCGGTCGTGCTCCATTTGGCGGGTGCGGTGCACAACGTGCTCACCCACCGTGACGGCCTCCTCGGCCGGATGGGCCCGCGCGCGGGTTGAGGGCCTCGCTTACGAGTGCGGCTGGAGGAGCGTCGCAGTCTCGCCGAAGCCGCCTTCGCGGGCGATGTCGAGCGCGCTCTTGCCGCGGTTGTCCCGCAGGTCCGGGCGCGCTCCCGCGCCGAGGAGGGTCTTCACGACGTCGCTTCGCCCGTAGCCCGCGGCCCACATCAGCGCGGTGAGGTCGTTGCGGTACACGGCGTTCGCATCGACGCCGTGCGCGAGAAGGAGGGCGACCACGTCGGCGTGGCCTTCACCCGCGGCGTAGATGATGGCGGTCTTGCCGATGCGGTCCGTGGCGCGCGCGTCGACTCCCCGGGCGAGGAGGGTCGAAACCATGTCGGCCAGGCCCGCGTCGGCGGCGGCCATGAGCGGTGTCACGCCGTTCACGGCCGCGATGTTCGGGTCCGTTCCCGCCTCGAGCATCGCTTTCGCGAGCGCCAAGTCCTTCCTCTTCAGCGCGATGAGCAGCGCCGTCTCGCCGAACCGGTTGCGCGCATCGGGCGAACCTCCCGACTTGAGCGCGCGCTCGACGCCGGCCGTGTCTGCGTTGCGTGCCGAGAGGAGAAGCCTCGCGTTGACCGAGAGGTCGCTGTCGGCAGCGGGCGCGTTCGTGGCGAGCGCCAGGAGCGACGCGGCGATTGCATGCCTGAGGGCCATGGGCATTCCTTCGAGGGTGAGGGGCCGTGTGCTGCGGCGCACAAAGCAGTATTTGCGAACGCGGGCGATTGGGAATATAACCGATGCTCGCCTGTCCGCGCGCGCTCTGCCAGCGGGCAACGCCAGCCTCGGATCCCAAACCAACAAGACTGTCCCCGGAGGAACAATGCGGACCGGAAACAATTTCAGATTGATCGCCTGCACCGCGGCGGTGCTCGCCGTGTTCGCGGCGCGTGCCCAGGAAATCGCGGGAAGCGCTGCAACCACCACGACCAAGCCCATCTCGAAGGTCACGTCCATCACCCAGGCGATGCTCGACGCCGCGGCTTCCGACACGCGCAACTGGATCCACCCCAACGGAAGCTACGACCAGGCGCGCTTCTACCGCGGCAACCAGGTGAATGCCGCCAACGTCGCGAAGCTGAAGCCCGCTTTCGTGTTCCAGACCGCGGTGCTGGAGTCGATGGAGACGGCGCCGATCGTGGTGGACGGCATCATGTTCCTCACGACCTCCTTCAACCACGTGTACGCGATCGACGCGGCCACGGGCGAGGAGTTCTGGCATTACAAGCACAAGCTGGGGCCCATCGTGACGGTGTGCTGCGGCAACAACAACCGCGGCGTCGCGATCGAGGGCGGCACGCTCTTCATGGGCACGCTCGACTCGAAGCTGGTCGCGCTCGACGCGAAGTCGGGCAAGGTGCTGTGGCAATCGGACATCGCCGACCCGGAGAAGGGCTACTCGGAGACGATGGCGCCCGCGGTCGTGGACGGCAAGGTGATCATCGGAACCAACGGCGGCGAGTACGGCATCCGCGGCTTCGTGAAGGCCTTCGACGCGAAGGACGGCAAGCTCCTCTGGACCTTCTACACGATCCCCGAGAAGGGACACGAGGGCGTGTGGGCGAAGAACGACGCGACCGGGCGCGACATGCACCGCGACATCGCGGCCGAGCAGGCGGCGCTCGCCAAGGACAGCTCCTTCTACCAGACCCTCGGCGGCGGCGTGTGGATGACGCCCGCGGTCGACCGCAAGACCAACACCATCTTCTTCGTGGTGGGCAACCCCTCGCCGGACCTCTACGGCGCGATCCGCCCGGGCGACAACCTGTACACCGATTCGATGGTGGCGCTCGACCTGAACACGGGCAAGTACAAGTGGCATTACCAGTACATCGCCCACGACGTGTGGGACCTGGACGCCGTGAGCCCGCCGATCCTCACCCAGGCGAAGGACGCCTCGGGCAAGGTGGTGGACGTGGTGATCCACGGCGGCAAGACCGGGCACGTGTACGTGCACGAGCGCGCCACGGGCAAGCTGGTGCGCTTCTCCGACGCCATGATCCCGCAGGAGAACATGTGGGTGCTGCCCACGAAGCAGGGCGCGCGCATGCTCCCCGGCGCCAACGGCGGCGTCGAATGGTCGCCGCTCGCGGTCGACCCGCGCACGCACACCGCGTTCGCCGCGAACCTGCACCAGCCGATGACCTATCACGTGGAGGACGCTCCGTATCCCGGTGGGAAGCTCTGGCTGGGCGGCGCGTTCAAGACCATCCCCGCGGAGGAGCAGTGGGGCAACCTCGTCGCCGTCAACCTCGACACGGGCAAGATCGCCTGGCAGCACAAGACGCCGCAGCCGCTCATCGGCGGGGTGCTCGCGACCGGCGGGAACCTCGTCTTCAACGGCGAGGCCAACGGCTGGTTCAAGGCGTACGACTCGCGCACCGGCAAGGAGCTGTGGAAGTACAACTGCGGCGCGGGAGTGAACGCACCGGCGGTCTCGTACATGGTGAACGGAAAGCAATACGTGGCCGTCGCCGCCGGAGGCAACAACCAGATCGACTCGAAGCGCGGAAACAGCGTCTTCGTGTTCGCGATGCCCTAGGTGGTTCGATAGCCGGGCGCGGCCGCGTCGCGCGAGCGATGCGGCCGTTTTCATTCACGGGCCATAGAATAAGAGATGCACGCCATATCCCTCCGACTTGCCGCCGTCGCGGCCTGCGCCCTCGCAGCCACCGCGGCGGGCGCCGCGGACGACCAGGCCGCCACGGCCCAGCTCGCGCAGCCGTGCTTCGCGTGCCATGGCCCCCAGGGAAACTCCCAGAATCCGTTGTATCCGACGCTCGCGGGCCAGTCGTGGCGCTACATCTACATCGAGCTGAAGGACTTCAACGAGGGCCGGCGCTCCGATCCGCTGATGACCCCGATGGCCAAGGCCCTGACGCGCGACCAGATGATCGCGCTCGGCAACTACTTCGCTGCGCAAAAGCCCCTGGCTCCCGCGTTCACGCCGGACGCCGCGCGCATCGCGGCCGGCAAGAAGGTCTCCGACGCCGTGCTCTGCCCGATGTGCCACCTGGGCGGCTTCGTCGGGCAAAACGAGATCCCGCGCGTGGCCGGCCAGCATCCCGAGTACATCAGGAAGCAGCTGCACGACTTCAAGGAGCGCAAGCGCACCAACGACGGCGGCAACATGACGAGCGTGGCCTCGACGCTTTCCGACGAGGACATCGAGAACCTCGCGCAGTACATCGCCAACCTGAGCTAGGGGACGGCCCATCGACGCGCGCGTCCTCGCGATCGCGGCCTGCGTGGCCGCCGGGATCGTCCGGGCGGAAAATCCGGCCGAGGCCCTCGAGCGCAATCGCGTCGAGGTGATCGGCACCACGCCGCTGCCCGGGCTTGGGCTGCCGCTCTCGCAGGTTCCGGCGAACGTCCAGATCTTCTCTCCCGGACCGGGTGCGCGCGCCTCGACGCTGCCGGATTTCCTCGACGGCAATGCGGCGAGCGCCGTCGCCACGTCGGGGCAGGGCAACGCGTTCCAGCCGGACTTCGCCTATCGCGGCTTCACCGCGTCGCCGCTGCTGGGCCTTCCGCAGGGACTCGCGGTCTTCCAGGACGGGGTGCGCGCGAACGAGCCGTTCGGCGACGTGGTGAACTGGGACTTGATCCCGTCCTCGGCGATCGCCTCGATCCAGCTCATTCCGGGCACGGCGCCGGTCTTCGGCCCGAACACGCTGGGTGGCGCGCTGGCCGTCTACACGAAGAGCGGCGCGCAATTTCCGGGGGGCTCGGTGGAAGTCCACGGGGGCTCCTGGGGACACCGCGCCGTGGAGGCGGAGCAGGGAGGAAGCCGCGGGCCGTGGGACTACTTCGTGATGGGCAACGTGGTTCGCGAGGACGGGTGGGCCGAGCATGACGCGAGCCGCGTGAACCAGCTCTTCGCCAAGGTGGGCCACCAGACCGACGAGAGCGACCTCGACGTGAGCCTCACCCTCGCCGACAACCGCCTCGACGGCATCCAGGCGCTGCCGCGGTCCTTTTTGGACGACATCCGCCAGCCGTACACGTGGCCCGACCGCAATACGAATCGCGCCTCGTTGCTCACGGTGAAGGGCAGCCGCTTCGTGGACGAGGGCGTCCTCGCCGGCGCGACGGCGTATGTCCGCAAGTATCGCAACGACAATTTCTCGAGCAACGTCGCCGATCCGGATTCCGGCCTCGAAGCGACCAACGAGGAAGCCGTCGTCGACCAATGGAGCTACGGGATCGGGGCGCAGCTCACCTTCTCGGGCAAGGCGTTGGGGCGCGGCAACCAGCTCGTGGTGGGCGCGAGCGCCGACCGGGGAGACTCCCGGTTCACGCGGCATTCGCAGCCGGCGCGCTTCGACGGCTCGCGCGGCACCGAGGCGACCGGGCCCTTCACGCTCGAGACCGATGCCGCGATCGCGAGCACGCGCTATGGGGCCTTCGTCTCGGATACGTTCAACGCCACCGAACGCTGGGTGCTCACGCTCTCCGCGCGCGCCGACCGTACCGTGGTCGGCGTCGGCGATCGATCCGGCGAGGACCCGGGGCTCGAGGGCCGGCACGAGTTCTCGCGGGTGAACCCGGCCATCGGCTTGAATTTCGTCCCGTCGGATCGCTTCACCGCGTACGCGGGCTACAGCGAAGGCATGCGCGCGCCCACCGCGGTCGAGCTCACCTGCGCCGATCCCTCGGCCCCGTGCAAGCTGCCCAACAACTTCCTGAGCGACCCGCCGCTGAACGCCGTGGTCGCCAAGACCTTCGAGGCCGGCGCGCGCGGCAAGCCCTCGCCCGCCTTCGCCTGGAGCGCGGCCGCGTACCGGACGTCGCTCTCGGACGACATCCTGTTCGTGTCGAGCAGCGAAGGCGCGCCCACCACCGGGTACTTCCGCAACGTGGGCGCCACGCGCCGGCAGGGCCTGGAGCTTTCCGCGTCGCTCGTGCAGCCCGCCTGGAAGCTCGCGCTTCAATACGGCCTCGTCGACGCGACTTTTCGCGCGCCGTACGTCGAGCCCAGCCCCGACAACTCCTCCGCGGACGCGGACGGCAACATCGTCGTGCCGGCCGGGGCGCGCATTCCCGGCATCCCGCGCCATTCGCTCAAGGTGTCGCTCGATCTCATGCCGGTTCCCGAGGCCACCCTGGGCCTCTCGCTGCGCGCAGCAAGCGCCATCCACGCCCGCGGCGACGAGAACAACCGCGACGTGAACGGTCGCGTTCCCGGGTTCGCCGTGCTCGACCTTCGCGCGAGCTGGCGGCCGGGGGTCGGCTTCGAGGCCTACCTGCAGGTCGACAACGTCTTCGACCGGCGCTACGCCACCGCGGGAATCCTGGGCAGGAATTTCTTCACCGGCCCGGGCCACGCCTTCGCTCCCGATTCGGCGGTGAGCGAACCCTTCCTCGGAGTCGGGGCGCCCTTCGGCGCCTGGGTGGGCGTTCGCTACGCGTGGAAGTAGGAGAACGCGAAGGCCATGCGCGGTCCGGCCCATGGGCCGAAACGAAGGCTTCGCGCCCGGTGTCGCACCCGGTCAACCACTGGAGGCGACCATGAAGGCATTGGCGATCACGATGGGGGCGGTGCTGGCCGCCGCGGCGGCGAGCGCTTCGGCGCAGGTCTACTACGACCGCGCCTACTACAGCAGCGAGCCCACCCTCAATTCCAACCTCGAATGCTGGAACCCGCACGCGGGCCACTTCGAGCAAGTCCGGCCCGGCGAAAGCCAGGGCGACCTCGACAAGAGCCGTTGCCGGAACATCGTTGCGAGCTACGAGTCCGTGCCGGTGCCCGTGCCCGCACCCGCCCCGGTGTATGACCGCCGCGCCTATGCGGGCGACGAGTGCTGGAACCCGCATGCGGGACACTTCGAGCGCGTGCGTCCCGGCGAGCGCCAGGACGACCTCGACTTCTCGCGCTGCCGTCCCGAGGGCTATCGCTACGCTTACCGGTATCGCTGACGCGTAACGGTCATTCGCGGAAGCTCACGAGCACCGCATCGGCGGGGACGAGCTGGTTTTCGGCGAAAGCCACCCGCTCGACCACGCCGTCCCGCGGACTCGTGATGGTGTGCTCCATCTTCATGGCCTCGAGGATCATCAGGGCCTGCCCCTTCTTGACGGCCTCGCCCGGGGCCGCGAGGACTTTCACCACGCGACCGGGCATGAGCGCGGTGAGCCGCGCGTCGGGAAGCGCGTCGACGGGCTCGTAGTGGAAGGGATCGACCAGCTCCAGCGCGTAGCGGCCGGCCGGCGTCGTGGCCGAAAATCGGGCGCCCAGGCGCGCCACCCGCGCGAAGTAGGTTTCGTCGTCCAGGCCGATCTGCAAACGGTCGCCGTCGCGCGGCCCCAGCGTGACGCGGTGCGGGGTTCCGCGGATCGCGATCTTCGCCTCGCCCTTGGCGAGCAGCGCTTCGAGCACCGTCGATTCGCCGGCGTCGTCGCGGAACTCCATCCGGCGCAGCGCGGGCTGGTTCAGCCGCCAGCCGCCAGTGTCTTCCCACGGAGAGGATGAGGTCGCGGTGATCGCCTCGCGCTCGTCGAGGAAGGCGCGCGCGGCCGATGCCACCAGCGCTTCGGCGGGCACCGCGTGCGGCGCCGGCAAAAGGTCCGCCTTGTGGCGCTCGATGAACGCGGTGTCGGTATCGCCCGCGAGAAACGCCGGGTGGGCGACCACGCGCTCGAGGAACGCGAGGTTGGTCTTCACGCCGAGGAGCTCGGTCTCGCCCAGTGCCTCGTGCATGCGCCGCGCCGCCTCCGCGCGGTCGCTGCCCCACACGACGAGCTTGGCGATCATCGGGTCGTAGAAGACGCTCACCTCGTCGCCTTCGCGCACGCCCGTGTCGAGCCGGACGATCTCGTCGATCTCATGGGGCGCTCGCAGCACGCCGATGCGCCCCGTCTCGGGAAGGAAATTGTTCGCGGGATTTTCCGCGCAGAGGCGCACCTCGATCGCATGGCCCCCCGAGGTGATCTCCGATTGCCGGAGCGGAAGTGTTTCTCCTGCGGCAACGCGCAACTGCCACTCGACGAGGTCCTCGCCGGTGATCATTTCCGTGACCGGATGCTCGACCTGGAGCCGCGTGTTCATCTCCATGAAGAAGAACTTGCGGTCCGCGCCCGCGATGAACTCGATGGTGCCGGCGCCGCGATAGGCGATGGCGCGCGCGGCGGCCACGGCCGCTTCGCCCATGGCCGCGCGCATCGCGTCGTCGAGGAAAGGCGAGGGCGTCTCCTCGAGGACTTTCTGGTGGCGGCGCTGGATCGAGCACTCGCGCTCGAAGAGGTGCACGTAGTTGCCGTGCGTGTCGCCGAAGACCTGGAACTCGATGTGGTGGGGACCCTGCACGAAGCGCTCGAGCAGCACGCGCTCGTCGCCGAATGCCCCCCGCGCCTCGCGCCGCGCGCCTTCGAGTTGCTCGCCGAAGGAGGACTCCTCGGAGACCAGCCGCATTCCCTTGCCCCCGCCGCCCGCCACCGCCTTCACCAGCAGCGGGAAGCCCACCTTCTTCGCCTGCGCATGCAGGAGCTTCGCGTCCTGGTCCCCGCCGTGGTAGCCGGGAACGACGGGCACGCCCGCCTTCTCCATGATCGCCTTGGCGCGGTCCTTGAGTCCCATCTTCTCGATGGCCTCGGGCGTGGGGCCGACGAACACGAGCCCGGCCGATTCCACGTCGCGCGCGAAGGCCGCGTTCTCGGAGAGGAACCCGTAGCCGGGATGGATCGCCTGGGCGCCGCACGCCTTCGCCACCTCGATGATCTTGTCGCCGCGCAGGTACGAGTCGACGGGGCGCGGACCCCCGATGAGGAAGGCCTCGTCGGCCATCTCGACGTGCAGCGCGTGCGCATCGATGGAGGAGTGGACCGCGACCGTGCGGATGGCGAGGCGCCGGCACGTGCGGATCACGCGGCAGGCGATCTCGCCGCGGTTGGCGATCAGGATCTTGGAGAACATGGCGGTGGCGCAATTATACTGTCGCGATGGACGGCCGTTCTCCCGACTCGCCTTGCAACGAGGTCTGCACGCTCGATGCCGCCACGCAGACCTGCATCGGGTGCGGGCGCACGCTGGAGGAGATCGAACGCTGGATCGAGCTCACGCCCGCGCAGCGCGCCGGCATCACGTCCGAGCTGCCGGGGCGCCGCGCCCGTTTCGAAGCACGGCAGGTGGCCCAGGCCGCAAGCCGCGCCAGCCGCTGGCCCGCGACGCAATGCTCACGCTGCGGCGCCGAGTTCACGTGCGGGGCGTCGGACTGCAGCACGCCGTGCTGGTGCGCGAGCTATCCACCCGTGGATCCGGTCGAGGGGAGAAGCTGCCTTTGCCCGGCATGCCTCGCGGCGACCCGCGGGAAATAGCCCCGCCTGACAATCCGCACCGCTACTCCGCCGGCATCTCCGGCGGAAGGTCCTCGGCGATCTCGGGCGCCGGCGGCGGGACCCAGGCCGCGCGGCGTTTCTCGAGGAACGCGCTAACGCCCTCGCGCCCTTCGGGAGACGCGCGGATCTTCGCGATGCGATCGGCCGTGTCCTGGATGAGCTCGCTCGTCACGGGGCGGTCGGCGACGGCGCGGATGAGCTCCTTGGCGGCGATCTGGGCGGCCGGGCTGCAGGCGAGCATCGCATCGACGATCGCACCGATCTTCTCGTCCAGGTCGGCCTCGTCGGCGGCAAGGTCGTGCACCAGCCCGAGGCGGAACGCCTCCGCGGCATCGAAGCGCTCCGCCGTGAGGAAAAAACGGCGCGCCGCGCGCTCGCCGATCGCGGAAACGACGTAGGGCGAGATCGCCGCGGGGATCAGCCCCAGCTTCGCCTCGGTGAGCCCGAAGGATGCCTTCTGCGTGGCGATCGCGACGTCGCAGCAGGCGACGAGCCCCACGCCGCCGCCGTAGGCCGCGCCGTGCACGCGCGCAATGGTGGGCTTGCGAAGGTGGGCCAGCGTGCGAAGGAGCGTGGCAAGCCCCATGGCATCGCGCCGGTTCTCCTCGACCGAGAAACCCGCCATGCGCTTCATCCAGTTCAGGTCGGCGCCGGCGGAGAACGACTTGCCCGCGCCCGAGAGCACGACCACCCGCACGCCCTCGTCGGCTTCCATGGAGCGCAGCGCCTCGGTGAGCTCGGCGATGATCGCGTCGTCGAACGCGTTGTGGCGCTCCGCCCGGTCCATCGTGAGGAGTCCCACCGGACCCTGGCGCTCGACGGCGATGGCTTCGCTCATCCGATCCTCACATGCGAAAGACGCCGAAGCGCGTCTCCTCGGCGGGTGCGTTGGCGGTGGCGGCGAGCGCCAGGCCGAGCACGCGGCGCGTATCCACCGGGTCGATCACGCCGTCGTCCCAGAGGCGTGCCGTGGCGTAGTAGGGATGGCCCTGGCGCTCGTATTGCTCGCGGATGGGCGTCTTGAACGCCTCTTCCTCGTCCTTCGACCACTTGCCGCCCTTGGCTTCGATCCCATCGCGGCGCACGGTGGCGAGCACCGAGGCCGCCTGCTCGCCGCCCATCACCGAGATGCGCGCGTTGGGCCACGTCCACAGGAAGCGCGGGTTGAATGCGCGCCCGCACATGCCGTAGTTCCCCGCGCCGAACGAGCCGCCCACGATCACCGTGAGCTTGGGCACCTTCGCGCACGAGACCGCCGTCACCATCTTGGCGCCATCCTTGGCGATGCCGCCGCTTTCGTACTTCCTGCCCACCATGAAGCCGGTGATGTTCTGCAGGAAGAGGAGGGGGATGGCGCGCTGGGCGGCGAGCTCGATGAAGTGCGCGCCCTTGAGCGCCGATTCGGAGAAGAGGATGCCGTTGTTGGCGAGGATCGCGACCGGATAGCCATGGATATGCGCGAAGCCGGTAATGAGCGTGGTGCCGTAGTTCTGCTTGAATTCATCGAGCTCCGACGCATCCACCATGC
>DATBEA010000448.1:0-7493 GCA_036276215.1 Usitatibacter sp. | reverse complement strand
CCGCACCCTGAAGGCGACCACCCGCGACAACAAGACCTACACGGTCAATACACCCGGCCTGCAGGATCCCTGGATGGTGGGCGACCTCATGAAGGACGGCGTCCAGGTCGAGGCCCATCCGGTGGAGGAGCAGTCGCTCCTCATGAGCATCTTCGTCTCGTGGTTCCCGATGCTGCTCCTCATCGGCGTGTGGATCTTCTTCATGCGCCAGATGCAGGGCGGGGGCCGCGGCGGCGCCTTCTCGTTCGGCAAGTCGCGCGCGCGCATGCTCGACGAGAACCAGAACCAGGTCACGTTCGCCGACGTCGCGGGCGTGGACGAGGCGAAGGAGGAGGTCGCCGAGCTGGTCGACTTCCTTCGCGACCCGTCGAAATTCCAGAAGCTGGGCGGGCGCATCCCGCGCGGCGTGCTGATGGTGGGCTCGCCCGGCACGGGCAAGACGCTGCTCGCGCGCGCCATCGCAGGTGAAGCGAAGGTGCCGTTCTTCTCGATCTCGGGCTCCGACTTCGTCGAGATGTTCGTCGGCGTGGGTGCCGCGCGCGTGCGCGACATGTTCGAGCAGGCGAAGAAGAACGCGCCCTGCATCGTGTTCATCGACGAGATCGACGCGGTCGGCCGCCAGCGCGGCGCGGGCCTGGGCGGCGGCAACGACGAGCGCGAGCAGACGCTGAACCAGCTGCTGGTCGAGATGGACGGGTTCGAGGGGACCTCCGGCGTGATCGTGATCGCCGCGACCAACCGGCCGGACGTGCTCGACCCGGCGCTGCTTCGCCCGGGCCGTTTCGACCGGCAGGTGGTCGTGCCGCTGCCCGACATCCGCGGGCGCGAGCAGATCCTGCTCGTGCACATGCGCAAGGTCCCGATCGCTCCCGACGTGGACGCGTCCATCATCGCCCGCGGCACGCCCGGCTTCTCCGGCGCGGACCTGGCCAACCTCGTGAACGAGGCGGCGCTCTTCGCGGCGCGCGGTTCCAAGCGCCTGGTGGACATGGACGACTTCGAGCGCGCCAAGGACAAGGTCATCATGGGCGCGGAGCGCCGCTCCATGGTCATGCCCGAGGAAGAGCGCAAGAACACCGCCTACCACGAGTCGGGGCACGCCATCGTGGCGCGCCTCCTTCCCAAGACGGATCCCGTGCACAAGGTGACGATCATCCCGCGCGGGCGCGCGCTGGGCGTGACGATGCAGCTCCCGGTCGAGGACCGCTACAGCTACGACCGCAACTACCTCCTCAACAACATCGCGGTGCTCTTCGGCGGTCGGATCGCGGAAGAGCTCTTCATGAACCAGATGACCACCGGCGCCTCGAACGACTTCAAGCGCGCGACCGAGATGGCCCGCCGCATGGTGACCGAGTGGGGCATGACGGACGCGCTGGGCCCGATGGTCTACGGCGAGAACGAGGGCGAGGTGTTCCTCGGCCGCCAGGTGACCACTCACCAGAACATGTCGGAAGAGACCATGAAGGCGGTGGACAAGGAAGTGCGCGCCATCATCGACATGCAGTACACGCTCGCCCGGGGCCTGCTCGAGGGCAACCGCGACAAGGTCGAGGCCATGACCAAGGCGCTGCTCGAGTGGGAGACGATCGACGCGAACCAGATCGAGGACATCATGTCGGGCCGTCCGCCGCGCCCGCCGAAACCGGTGGCGCCGCGTCCCTCCGCGCCGACCGACGGCGGCAACCGCGGCGCGGAGCCGAGCGCAGCGCCCGCCGAAAGCGCGTAGTAGAAACGCCCGCGCGCTTTCGTTTCTCCCCGGGCCGTCCGGCCGTGATGGGCATCGTGAACGTCACCGCGGATTCGTTCTCCGATGGCGGCAAGTACCTCGACGCCTCGCGTGCCATCGAGCACGGGCGCAGGCTCCATCACGAAGGCGCGGACCTGGTGGACGTGGGCGGCGAGTCCACGCGCCCCGGTGCCGCCCAGGTGGACGAGGCGACCGAGCTCGCCCGCGTGATCCCCGTGGTGGAAGCCCTCGCGGCCGACGGCATCGAGGTCTCGGTCGATACGATGAAGCCCGCGGTCATGCACGCGGCGATCCGCGCGGGTGCGGCCGTGGTGAACGACGTGAACGCCTTTCGCGCCCCGGGCGCGATCGAGGCGGTGGCGCCCAGCGAGCACGTGCGCCTCATCGTGATGCATATGCAGGGCACACCCGCGACGATGCAGGAGGATCCGCGCTACGACGACGTGGTCCAGGAGGTGTCGTCGTTCCTCATGTCCCGCGTCTCGTGCCTCGTGTCCGTGGGCGTCGCCCGCGAGCGCATCGCGCTCGACCCCGGCTTCGGGTTCGGCAAGACCGTCGAGCACAACAAGCAGCTCCTTCGCGCGTTGCCCCAGCTCGCATCCCACGGCTTGCCGGTGGTGGCGGGACTTTCGCGCAAGAAGATGCTGGGCGATTTCACGGGGCGCGCGGCGTGCGAGCGCGCCGCCGCGAGCGTTGCCGCGGCGCTGCTCGCGGTGCAGAATGGCGCGAGCATCGTCCGCGTCCACGACGTGAAGGACACTGTCGACGCGCTGAAAACCTGGATGGAGCTGCGGTGACCACCGCGGGACCTCAAGAATGACCCGTAAATATTTCGGCACCGACGGCATCCGCGGCCGCGTGGGCCAGTCGCCCATCACTCCCGATTTCGTGCTGAAGCTGGGCTATTGCGCGGGCAAGGTGCTCTCGCGCGCCGACATCGCGCCGCCCCATCGCCAGAGGCCCACGGTGCTGATCGGCAAGGACACGCGCATTTCCGGATACATGCTGGAGGCGGCGCTCGAATCGGGCCTTTCCGCGGCCGGCGTGGACACGGTGCTCGTGGGGCCGATGCCCACGCCCGCGGTGGCGCACCTCACGCGCGCGCTTCGCCTCTCGGCGGGCGTCATGATCTCCGCCTCGCACAATCCCTTCGAGGACAACGGCATCAAGTTCTTCTCGGGCGACGGAATGAAGCTTCCCGATGCCGTGGAAAGCGAGATCGAGTCGCTGCTCGAGTCGCCGCTCGTCGTGGCGCCCTCCACCGAGCTCGGCAAGGCCGAGCGCCTGCCCGACGCGGAAGGCCGCTACATCGAGTTCTGCAAGGGCAACTTCCCGCGCACCGGGACGCTGCGCGGCCTGAGGCTCCTCGTCGATTGCGCGCACGGTTCGAACTACCGCGTCGGCGTGCGCGTGTTCCAGGAGCTGGGCGCCGAGGTGATCGCCGTCGGCAACAAGCCCAACGGCGTGAACATCAACGACGGCGTGGGCGCCACCCATCCCCAGGCGCTCGGCCGTGCGGTCCTGGAGAACAAGGCGGACTTCGGCATCGCCTTCGACGGCGACGGCGACCGCCTCGCGATGGCAGACGCGGACGGCACGCTCTTCGACGGCGACCAGCTCCTCTACGCGATGGTGAAGCACCGCCAGGCGCAGGGCAGGCTCAAGGGCGGCGTCGTCGGCACGCTCATGACCAACTTCGCCCTCGAGACGAGGCTCGCCGAGATGGGAATCCCCTTCGCGCGCGCCCGCGTGGGCGACCGCTACGTCCTGGAAACGCTCGTCGAGCGCGGCTGGGAATGCGGCGGAGAGAATTCCGGCCACCTCCTGTGCCTGGACTGCCATTCCACGGGCGACGCGATCATCTCGGCGCTGCAGGTGCTGGCCGCGCTCACGGCACCCAGGCAGTCGCTCGCGCAGTTCACGAAGGAGCTCACGCTCCTGCCGCAGGTCCTCGTGAACGTGAAGCTCGCGGGCAAGCTCGACCTGCAGAATGCCGCCGTGCGCGAGGCCGTGGCGAAAGCCGAAGCCGACCTCGCCGGCCGTGGCCGGGTGCTGCTGCGCCCCTCGGGAACCGAGCCGGTGGTGCGCGTCATGGTCGAGGGCGAGAACAAGGCCCACGTGCAGGAGCTGGCGAGCCAGATCGCCGCCGTGGTGAAGGCGAGCGCGCAGAAGGCGGTCGCCTAGCGTCATCCCCCGTGAAGACGGGGATCCAGCCGAAGCGCTTACGCCCCCCCTGTTTGGATTCCCGTGCCCACGGGAATGACCCCAAGTCCATTTCTTGGTAAAATTGACTGGATTTGAGGGTCGCATGCGGTCGAGACTTGTCGCCGGCAACTGGAAGCTGAACGGATCCCTTGCCGCCAACGAGGCGTTGCTGAGGGCGTGCCTACAGGAAATCCCAAGAGATGCGAAGGCGGCCTGCGCGGTTTGCGTGCCGTATCCGTACCTTGCGCAAGCGCGGGATCTGCTGCGGGGTTCCGGCATCGCGTGGGGCGCCCAGGATTGCAGCCGCCACGAAAAGGGCGCGTACACCGGGGACGTCTCGGGCGCGATGATCGCGGAATTCGGCGCGCGCTACGCGATCGTCGGGCACTCGGAGCGGCGCACGCTCTTCGGCGACACCGACGCGATCGTGGTGGAGAAATTCGCCGCGGCGAAGCGCGCGGGGCTCACGCCCATCTTCTGCGTCGGCGAGACGCTCGGGGAGCGGGAAGGCAACGCGACCGACGCGGTGCTGGCAAGGCAGCTGGACGCGCTCGTTGCGAAGGGCGCGGGCGAGCTGGCAGGCGCGGTGATCGCGTACGAGCCCGTGTGGGCCATCGGCACGGGCAGGACGGCGACATCGCAGCAGGCGCAGCAAGCGCACGATTTCATCCGGCGCCGCGTGGCGGCGAAGGATGCGCAGGTGGCGGCGCGGGTTCCCATCCTGTACGGGGGCAGCGTCAAGGCGGCGAACGCCGCGGAGCTGTTCGCGATGCCGGACGTCGACGGCGGGTTGGTCGGCGGGGCCTCGCTGGTGGCGGAAGAATTCGTGGCGATCTGGCGGGCAGCCGGCGCCCAGGTGAAAGGCTGATTCTCGATGCAAACGCTGGTTCTCGTGCTCCACATCATCGCCGCGCTCGGCATCGTCGTGCTCGTGCTCCTGCAGCACGGCAAGGGCGCCGACATGGGCGCGGCATTCGGCAGCGGCTCGGCGGGCAGCCTCTTCGGCTCCGCGGGCGCGGCCAACTTCCTTTCGCGCAGCACCGCCGTCCTCGCGGCCGTGTTCTTCGCGACGAGCCTCGGGCTCACCTATTTCTCGGCGCCGTCGAAGTCGGGCGGCGTCACGCAGACGCTGGATGCCAACGCGCCCAGCCCTGTGGTCCCATTGAAGCCGGCGGCGCCTGCTACCTCGGCACCGGCGCCGGCGGGGACCCCCGCGGAGAAGTCCACGGAGATCCCGAAGTAGCGCGTTCGCTTGTCCTGAATCACCTTGCAGCAGTCGCCGTCGTGGTGGAATTGGTAGACACGCCGTCTTGAGGGGGCGGTGCCGAAAGGCGTAAGAGTTCGAGTCTCTTCGACGGCACCATTTCGATTGAGCTGGGTCCCAGAAAAAATTGCTCGCTAACTATTTTCCGGTCCTGCTCTTCCTCGCCATCGGCGCTGCCGTGGGCGTGGGAGCGATCGTGACGAGCGGCGCGCTCGCGCGGCTGTCCGGCGTGCACAACCCGGATTCCGAGAAGCTCTCGCCGTACGAGTGCGGCTTCGAGGCCTTCGAGGACGCGCGCATGAAGTTCGACGTGCGCTACTACCTCGTGGCCATCCTCTTCATCCTCTTCGACCTCGAGATCGCCTTCCTCTTCCCCTGGGCGGTGGTGCTGCGCGAGATCGGCTGGTTCGGGTTCATCGCGATGCTCATCTTCCTCGGCATCCTCGTGGTCGGGTTCATCTACGAGTGGAAGAAGGGCGCGCTGGAATGGGAGTAACGACCGTGGCCGCTGATCCATCCCAAGGCGTTTCCCAGCAGGGCTTCATGGTCGCGCAGGTGGACAGCGTGCTGAACTGGGCGCGCACGGGCTCCCTCTGGCCGATGACCTTCGGGCTTGCCTGCTGCGCGGTGGAGATGATGCACGCCGGCGCCTCGCGCTACGACCTCGACCGGTTCGGCATCGTGTTTCGCCCGAGCCCGCGCCAGTCGGACCTCATGATCGTGGCCGGGACGCTCTGCAACAAGATGGCGCCGGCGCTTCGCAAGGTCTACGACCAGATGCCCGAGCCGCGCTGGGTCGTCTCCATGGGCTCGTGCGCCAACGGCGGCGGCTACTACCACTATTCGTACTCGGTGGTGCGCGGATGCGACCGCATCGTGCCCGTCGACATCTACGTCCCGGGCTGCCCGCCCACCGCCGAAGCGCTGATCTACGGCCTGCTGCAGCTGCAGAACAAGATCCGCCGCAACCAGACGATCTCGCGCCGCTGATGCCCGTCACGCTCGAAGCCCTCCAGGGATCCATCGCCTCGGCGCTCGGCGAGCACCTCGCGAAGCAGTCGCTCGAGCGCGGCGAGCTCACGGTCGAGGTCGCGGCGAAGGACCTGGTGCAAGCCTGCACGCGCCTTCGCGACGATCCGGCGCTTCGCTTCACGATCCTCGTGGACCTGATCGGCCTCGACTACCAGGGCTACGAGGGCGGCTGGGAAGGCAAGCGCTTCGCGGTCGTCTACGCGATGCTCTCGATCGAGCACAACACGCGCGTGCGCCTTCGCGCCTTCTGCGCCGACGACGATTTCCCGGCGCAGGACTCGGTGATCGGCGTCTGGCCCTCGGCCAACTGGTACGAGCGCGAGGCCTTCGACCTCTACGGGATCGTCTTCAAGGGCCACCCGGACCTGCGCCGGATCCTCACCGACTACGGCTTCATGGGCCACCCCTTCCGCAAGGACTTCCCGGTCTCCGGCTACGTCGAGATGCGCTACGACCCGGAGCAGAAGCGCGTGGTGTACCAGCCGGTCACCATCGAGCCGCGCGAGATCGTCCCGCGCGTGCGCCGCGAAGAGGGGTACGGCGAGTCGGGCGTGGTCGCGAAGCACCGGGCCGAAGACAAAAAGACGTAGATGACGGAGATCCGCAACTACACGATGAATTTCGGGCCGCAGCATCCGGCGGCGCACGGGGTGCTGCGCCTCGTGCTCGAGCTCGACGGCGAGGTGATTCAGCGCGCCGACCCGCACATCGGCCTCCTGCACCGCGCCACCGAGAAGCTCGCCGAGACGCGCACGTTCCTGCAGAGCGTGCCGTACATGGACCGGCTCGACTACGTGTCGATGATGTCCAACGAGCACGCCTACGTGATGGCGATCGAGAAGCTCCTCGGCGTGGACGTGCCGGTGCGCGCCCAGTACATCCGCGTGATGTTCGACGAGATCACGCGGATCCTCAACCACTTGCTGTGGATCGGCGGGCACGCCCTCGACATCGGCGCGATGACGGTCTTCCTCTACGCGTTTCGCGAGCGCGAGGACCTGATGGACATGTACGAGGCGGTTTCCGGCGCGCGCATGCACGCGGCGTACTACCGCCCGGGAGGCGTGTACCGCGACCTGCCGGAGAAGATGCCGAAGTACGCGCCCTCGACGGTGCGCAGCGCCCAGACCGTGAAGAGCCTGAACGAGAACCGCCAGGGCTCGCTCCTCGATTTCATCGAGGACTTCACCAACCGCTTCCCGCAGTACGTGGACGACTACGAGACGCTGCTCACCGACAACC
>DATBEA010000447.1:0-2298 GCA_036276215.1 Usitatibacter sp. | reverse complement strand
GGTCTCCAGCGTGCGCCGCGCATCGTCGTGGCGGCCGAGGGCCATCTGGATGATCGCCGTGTTGCTGTACACGATGTTGGTTTGCTCGCTCTGGAGCGCGGCCTCGGTCAGCTCGAAGGCTTTCTCCCACTGGCCGAGCGTCATGTAGTGGCTTCCGGCGTTGGTCGTCGCCGTTGCTTCGCGAGGATAGTTCCGGATCCAGGTGCTGAGCGCGTCCAGCGAGCGGTGCAGGTCGCCTGACACGATATGGTGATAGGTGGCGACGATGCGAGTCCTCTCGCGCTCGCCCACGCGATCCCTCAGCTCATAGGACTTGAGGATGAACTCGTTGGCGCGCACGGTCTGGCCCATGTTCGTGCACGCGATCGCGAGTGCCGAGTAGGCCGATGCGAATTGCGGATCGAGCTCGATCGCGCGCATCTGGTGGGGGATGGCGGCCGCGTCGCCACGCTCGAACCATTCGCGCCGCCCGACGGTGTAGGCCTTGAGCGCCTCGAGCGAGGCCGTCGCCACCTCGTCGAACGCCACGGAGAAGCGAGTGAGCGACGCGAGCGATTCGCCGAGCTTTCCCCTCAGGCTGAGCGCCGCGCCGTCGAGGGCCTTCAGCACCTCGTCCTTGCCGTGCGCGCGCGCCTGCTCCGAGACGACGATGTCGCCGCTGTCGCCGTCGAGTGCCGTGAGCCCGATCACGTAGTCGTCGCCCAACGCGAAGATCGCGCCCGTGATGGCGGCGCGAGCGCCGGTGCGCTGGCAGATCTCGAGCGCGACCTCGCCCACGGCGGGCGTGTCCTTCGGGCGCTGCATCATCTGCAGCGCCGCGTGCACCTTGCGCTCCGAAAGGATCTGCAGGAAGGGCGACTGCGCGAGGTGCAGCAGCAGCGCTTGCCTCAGGGTTCCGTCGAAGACCGCGTCGCCGGTCTTGTTTTCGACGTCGCCCAGCAGGATCGTGTCGCGATCGGTGATCCTGGGCTCAGGCGCGGAGGCCGCCGGCGCGGTGCCGGGCTGGGCCGCGCCCGGCGACAGCTGGCGCACCGGGGCCGAGAACCGGTAGCCGCGGCGCGCCACCGTGCCGATCGGTCCTTCGCCCGGGAACGCCGGGTCGAGCACCTTGCGCAGCGCTGAAATGTTGTTGGTGAGCGCCCCTTCCTCGACCACGACGCCGGGCCACGCACGCTCGAGCAACTGCTCCTTCGTGACGATCCGGCCGGCTTCCTGGACGAGCAGCACCAGCATCTCCGCGGCCTTCGGCGTGAGCGCGATGAATTCCGCGCCCCGGTAGAGCGCGCGGCGCTCGGCGTCCAGGCGGAAGGGCCCGAATTCGTATTCGGCAGAGGCCTGGGCGGACAGGGCGGGAGGCTCCGGGGGCATGCGGGAACCGGCGCTACAGGCGGGCGTTCATCTTCCGCAGCCGGTCGGCCATCACCTTCATGACCTGCAGCGCGAAGTGGGGCGTGGTCTGCACCATGAAGAGGAAGCGCTTCTCGGAGATCACGGCCAGCCTGCACGCGGTCTTGGCCACGACGCTCGCCGTGCGCGGCGCCTGGTCGATGAGCGCCATCTCGCCGAACGGCTCTCCGGGCCCCAGGGTCTCGACGACCTTGTCGCCGATCGACAGGTCGACCTCGCCCTCGAGCACCACGTACATCTCGGCGCCCATGTCGTACGCGCGGAATATGACCTCGCCCGGCTCGCACGTCCGAGGGTTCTCCTCGGTGGCGAACATCTCGATCTTGACGCCCATGTCCCATCCCCTTTTATCGGCATGGAGTGCCTCAGGCGTGAGTGTACGATGCCCGCATGGTGCAGGGTGTTGCCGTGGTCGTGGGCGTAGGGCCGGGTCTCGGCTGGTCGCTCGTAAGGCGCTTCGCGCAGGGCGGCCTGCGCGTGCTCGCCTGCGCGCGCAACCCGAAGAAGCTCGAGGTGCTGGGTCATGCCACGCCCGAGGCGCGGCTCGAGGCGTGCGACGCCACCAAGCCCGCTGACGTGGCGCGCGTTTTCGCCGCGGTGGAGAAGGAGTTCGGCGCGCCGGCCCTGGTGGCCTTCAACGCGGGCGCATACGAGCGCGGTGGCATCCTCGAGATCAAGCCCGAGGATTTCGAGCGCTGCTGGCGCGTGGGCTGCTTCGCGGGGTTGCTCGTGGGGCAGGCCGCGGCGCGGCTCATGGTTGCGGCGGGCTCGGGATCGATCCTCTTCACGGGCGCCACGGCGTCGCTGCGCGGTGGCGCGGGCTTCGCCAACCTCGCGGGGCCGAAGTTCGGCCTGCGCGCGCTGGCGCAATCGATGGCGCGCGAGCTGGGG
>DATBEA010000446.1:0-2487 GCA_036276215.1 Usitatibacter sp. | reverse complement strand
TCGCAAAAACGAAGAAGCCCCTGTCTTCCGACAGGGGCTTCGGCCTCGGCGGCGGCTGCGTCAGAACAACCCGGTGATCTTCCCGTTGTCGTCCACGTCGATGTTGACCGCCGAGGGCACCTTGGGCAGGCCCGGCATGGTCATGATGTCGCCGCAGACCATCACGACGAACTCGGCGCCGGCGGCGAGGCGCACCTCGCGAACGTTCACCACGTGCCCGGACGGCGCGCCGCGAAGCTGCGGGTCGGTCGAGAAGGAGTACTGGGTCTTCGCCACGCAGATCGGGTAGTGGCCGTAGCCCGACTCCTGCAGCTTCTTCACCTGGGCGCGCACCTTGGAATCCGCGGTGATGTCGGAGGCGCCGTAGATCTTGGTGGCGATCGCCTTCATCTTGTCCCAGAGGGCGGCGGAATCCTCGTACACGAACTTGAAGTTGCTGGGCTCCTCGCAGAGGCGCACCACTTCGTTCGCGACGTCCGTGGCGCCCTTGCCGCCCTCGGCCCAATGGCGCGCGAGGACCACCTTCGCGCCGTGGTGAGCCATCTTGTCCTGGAGCAGCTTCACTTCGGCGTCCGTGTCCTCGGTGCGATGGTTGATGGCGACCACGCACGGCAGCCCGTAGTTGTTGCGAATGTTGTTCACGTGGCGCTCGATGTTGGTGATGCCCTTGGCGAGCGCTTCGAGGTTGGGCTTGCCCAGCTCCTTCACGTCCACGCCGCCGTGGTATTTCAGCGCGCGGATGGTGGCGACCAGCACGACCGCCGAGGGCCGGAGGCCGGTCTTGCGGCACTTGATGTCGATGAACTTCTCGGCGCCCAGGTCGGCGCCGAACCCGGCCTCGGTGACCACGTAGTCGCCCAGCTTCAACGCCGTCTGCGTGGCGAGCACCGAGTTGCAGCCGTGCGCGATGTTGGCGAAGGGGCCGCCGTGGATGAACGCGGGCGCGTGCTCGAGCGTCTGCACGAGGTTGGGCGCGAGCGCGTCCTTCAGGAGCGCGGCCATCGCGCCGTGGCACTTGAGGTCCTTGGCGAGGATCGGCTTCTGGTCGCGCGTGTAGCCGCAGACGATGTTTCCCAGGCGCGCCTTCAGGTCCTTGATGCTCGTGGACAGGCAGAAGATCGCCATCACTTCCGAGGCCACCACGATGTCGAACCCGTCCTCGCGCGGGAAGCCGTTCGCCGGGCCGCCCAGGGCCACGGTGATCTGGCGCAGCGCCCGGTCGTTCATGTCGAGCACGCGCTTCCACGCGATGCGGCGCACGTCGAAGCCCAGCTCGTTGCCGTGGTTGATGTGGTTGTCGATCATCGCGGCCAGCAGGTTGTTGGCGAGCTGGATCGCGTTGAAGTCGCCGGTGAAGTGCAGGTTGATGTCCTCCATCGGGACGACCTGCGCGTAACCGCCGCCGGCCGCGCCGCCCTTCATGCCGAACACGGGTCCCAGCGAGGGCTCGCGAAGGCAGATCACCGCCTTCTTCCCGATGGCGTTCAGCGCGTCGCCCAGGCCCACGGTGGTCGTGGTCTTGCCCTCGCCCGCGGGCGTGGGGCTGATGGCGGTCACGAGGATCAGCTTCCCGTCGGGCTTGCCCTTCAGCGTGTCGATGTACTCGAGCGAGACCTTCGCCTTGTAGTGGCCGAAGGGCGAGATGGCGTCGTCGGGGATGCCCAGCTTCCTGGCGATCTCGCCGATGGGCTTCATCTTCGACTTCTGGGCGATCTCGATGTCGCTGGGAACAGCCTTGGGCTTCGCCTCGGGGGCGGTCGTGGTAACCATTGGGGGAGGGCTCCTCGGAAGACGCGGATTTTCCAGTCAAGTATAGAAAGCGGCAGAATGGCCGGGCCTTGACACGGGTCAAGCGCTCCCAAAAAACGCCCCATGCACCCCCACGAGCGGCTGGTCCGCGATTTCTACCGAGCTTTTGCCGAACGCGACGCCGAGGCCATGGCGCGCTGCTACCACGCGGACGTGGCCTTCAGCGACGCGGTCTTCCCGATGCTGCGCGGCGAGGACGCGGGCGACATGTGGCGAATGCTGCTCTCGCGCGCGGCGGACCTGGAGGTCACCCTGGAAAGCGCCGAATCCGAGGACGGCGCGGCTCGCGCCGCGTGGACGGCCCGCTACACCTTCAGCCGCACCGGCCGGCCCGTGGTGAACCGCGTGCAGGCGCTATTCGCCTTTCGCGACGGGCTCATCTCGCGCCACTACGACAGCTTCTCCTTCTGGCGCTGGGCCTCGCAGGCCCTGGGGCCGGCCGGCAGGCTTTTCGGATGGTTGCCGCCGCTCAAATGGAAAGTGCGCAAGGACGCGGATCGCGCCTTGCGCGCCTTCCAGGCCCGCCAGGGCTAGTTCAGGTTCAGCGACGAGGTGAGGTCGCCCATCGGCGGGTTGCCGTTGGCCGTGAGCGCCGCGTCGCGCGCCGTCACGCCCGGCAGCGCATCGGTGCCCCAGCGGCGCTGGATGAGGCGCAGCGCCGACGAGGAATCCATCTGC
>DATBEA010000445.1:0-3184 GCA_036276215.1 Usitatibacter sp. | reverse complement strand
TCACCGTGAAGCTGGAGAAGATCGCCACGCTTCGCCCCGCGTTCAACAAGGACGGCACCGTGACCGCGGCCACCTCGTCGTCGATCTCCGACGGCGCCGCGGCGCTGGTGATGATGACCGAGACGGAAGCGAAGAAGCGCGGCGCGAAGCCGCTCGCGAGGATCGTCGCGTACGCCTCGAACGCGCACGAGCCCGAGTGGTTCACGACCGCGCCCGTGGGCGCGATCAGGAAGGTGCTCGACAAGGCGGGTTGGAAGTCTTCGGACGTGGACCTCTTCGAGGTGAACGAGGCTTTCGCGGTGGTCGCCATGGCGGCCATGAAGGACGTGGGCATTTCCGCGGACAAGGTCAACGTGAACGGGGGCGCCGTGGCGCTCGGGCATCCCATCGGCGCCACCGGCGCCCGCATCATGACGACGCTCATCTACGCGCTCAAGAAGCGTGGATTGAAAAAGGGAGTCGCCGCGCTTTGCATCGGCGGTGGCGAGGGAACAGCAATCGCACTGGAGGTCCTGTAAGCATGAATACCGCAACCATTGCTACTCCGATCGAGCGCACGCCGAACATCGGCGCGTCGCTCGCCGCCGAACTTCGTGGTGTGGGCATCGATTCGCTCGAAGCCCTGATGCGCGTCGGATTCTGGGACGCGTGGCTGCAGCTGCGCCGCGCCAACCCCGAGCGCAACAGCGTCCCGGCTTGCCTCGCGCTCGCCGGCGCCGTGGCGGGCGTGCGCTGGAACCACCTGCCGCCGAAGGTCCGCGCCGACATCCGCCAGCGGGTGAAGGCCGTGCGCGCATGAACCCCGGGCGGCGCGCGGCGCTCGTCGCGGCGATCGCGCTCGCCGGCCTGGCCGCCGGGTGCAGCAAGAGCCCGCCGCCCGCCAAGGTGGACGCGAAGCAGGAGCAGGCCGAGGCGCTCGAGCGCGCCCGCCACGACGCGTTCGGAACGCAGGTCCAGGCGCTCGACAAGGCCAAGGCGCTGGAAGCCGACGTCAACAAGAAGGCCTCGGAGAACGTGGACCGCATCGAGAAAGACGCGAAGTAAGCAAGGCAATGCTTACGCGCGCGCGAAGCGACTTCCTCAGCGACGAGCAGCGCATGATCCGCGACACGGCGCGCGAATTCGCGCGCGCCGAGCTCGCCCCCCACGCGGCGAAGTGGGAAGGGGAAGGCTGGATTCCCGACGCCATCGTCGCCAAGCTGGGCGAGCTGGGGTTCCTCGGGATGGTGGTCCCCGAGCAATGGGGCGGGTCCTTCACCGACTACGTGGCGTACGCCCTCGCGATGGAGGAGGTCGCCGCCGGGTGCGCATCGACGGCCACCCTCATGAGCGTGCACAACTCCGTGGGCTGCGGCCCGATCCTCGCGTGGGGAAGCGACGCGCAGAAGGAGCGCTTCCTCCCGGACATGGCGGCCGGCCGCAAGGTGGGATGCTTCTGCCTCACCGAGCCCCAGGCGGGAAGCGAAGCCAACAATCTGAAGACGCGCGCTGTCCAAAGGGACGGCGGCTGGGTGCTGAACGGCAACAAGCAGTTCGTCACCAACGGCAAGCGCGCCGCGGTGGCGATCGTCTTCGCCGTGACCGATCCGGACCTGGGCAAGAAGGGACTCTCGGCATTCGTGGTGCCCACGGACACCCCGGGGTTCAAGCCGCAGAAGCTGGAGGACAAGCTCGGCATCCGCGCCTCCGACACCTGCGCCATCGTGCTCGAGGATTGCCGCGTGCCCGCCGAAAGCCTCCTGGGCCCGCGCGGAAAGGGCCTCGCCATCGCGCTCTCGAACCTCGAGGGCGGGCGCATCGGCATCGCCGCGCAAGCGCTCGGCATCGCGCGCGCGGCCTTCGAGGCCGCCCTCGCCTACGCGAAGGAGCGCACGCAGTTCGGCAAGAAGCTCGCCGAGCACGCGCCCATCGCGGGCTACCTCGCCGACATGCACACGCGGATCAACGCCGCGCGCATGCTGATCCTGCATGCCGCGCGGCTGCGCAGCGAAGGCGTGCCGTGCCTCTCGGAAGCCTCGCAGGCCAAGCTCTACGCCTCGGAGCTCGCCGAATGGGTGTGCTCGAAGGCCATCCAGGTGCACGGCGGCTACGGCTACCTGCACGATTACCCCGTGGAGCGCCATTACCGCGACGCGCGCATCACCCAGATCTACGAGGGCACCAGCGAAATACAGCGCATGCTGATCGCGCGAAACCTCTGCGAGTAGCGTGCCCCGCATCAAGTCCCGCCTCGACACCCTGAGCCCCGCGTTCCTCGCGAACGCCGCGCATCACCGGGGCCTCGCCGAGGACCTGCGCGCGCAAGTCGCGCGGGTGGCCGAGGGCGGCGGCGCCGAGGCGCAGAAGAAGCACGCGGCGCGCGGCAAGCTTCCGCCCCGCGAGCGGGTGCGCGCCCTCCTCGATCCGGGAACGCCCTTCCTCGAGCTCTCGCAGCTCGCGGCCTTCGGCATGTACGACGGCGACGCGCCCTCGGCGGGCATCATCACCGGCATCGGCCGCATCGAGGGCCGCGAGGCGGTGATCGTGGCCAACGACGCCACGGTCAAGGGTGGGACGTATTACCCGATGACCGTGAAGAAGCACCTTCGCGCGCAGGAGATCGCGCTCCAGAACCGCCTGCCCTGCGTGTACCTGGTCGATTCGGGCGGCGCCTTCCTGCCGCTCCAGGACGAGGTCTTCCCCGACAAGGAGCACTTCGGGCGAATCTTCTACAACCAGGCCAACCTCTCGGCGCTCGGCGTGCCGCAGGTGGCCGTGGTGATGGGATCGTGCACCGCCGGCGGCGCCTACGTGCCCGCCATGTGCGACGAGTCCGTGATCGTGAAGAACCAGGGCACGATCTTCCTCGGCGGGCCGCCGCTGGTGATGGCCGCGACGGGCGAAGTCGTCACCGCGGAGGAGCTGGGCGGCGGTGATGTTCATTCCCGCACCTCCGGCGTCACCGACCATCTCGCCGACGACGATCGCCACGCCCTCGCGATCGCCCGAGAAATCGTCCGCCATTCCAGAATCGGGGACAGACCACCATTTCGCCCATCGGCGGGCGCGGATCCGCAATCGGGAAATGGTGGTCTGTCCCCGATTTTGGACCCGCTGTACCCGGCCGAAGACCTCTACGGCATCATCCCGGCCGATCCGCGCCAGCCGTTCGATGTCCGCGAGATCATCGCGCGCCTCGTGGACG
>DATBEA010000444.1:0-9550 GCA_036276215.1 Usitatibacter sp. | reverse complement strand
CCCGTGAGCGATTCGTACAGCACGACGCCGAGCGAGAAGATGTCGCTCCTCGCGTCGATCGACTTGCCGATCACCTGCTCCGGCGACATGTAGCGCGGCGAGCCGAGGATGAGGCCCGTCATCGTCTTCACCGCGGAGTTGGGAAGGCGCGCGATGCCGAAGTCGGTGATCTTCGCGAGCGCGTTGTTCTTGAGCACCATGATGTTCGAGGGCTTCACGTCGCGGTGCACGATGTCCTGCTGGTGCGCGAAGTGCAGGCCGTCGGCCACCTGCGCGATGATGTCCACCACCTGGTCCACCGCCGGCAGGTTGCCCGAGGCGACCATGTCCTTCAGCTCCGCGCCCTCGAGGAACTCCATCGCCATGTAGGCGACCTGGTCGGTCTTGCCCACGTCGTAGATGGTGACGATGTTCGGGTGGTTCAGGCGCCCGGCGGCCTTGATCTCCTGCTGGAAGCGCGCCTCGTACTCCTCGAGCTCGGTCTTCGAGAGGTTCAGGTTGATCGTCTTGATCGCGACGGTGCGGTCGATGATCGGGTCCACGGCCTTGTAGACGACACCCATCGCCCCCTGGCCGATTTCCGAGATGATCTTGTAGCGACCGAGCGTCGAGATCATCGATCCTAGGGCTTCGATGGCGTGCCGGCCGCGGGCGGCGGCCCCTTCGACTTGTTCTCGCGCGCCTCGCGAAGCTCCTTCTCGTGCATCGCCTTGTGCGCCTGCGTCTTGGCCGCCGCGAACGTGTGGGTCCACGAGGGATGCCCCGCCTCCGCGGGCGAGAGGTCGAACGCGGGATCCACGTCGTAGATCCTGATGAACTCCGAGCGGCACTCGCGGAATTTGTTCTCCAGGCAGAGCGTGAACGCGATGGTCTTCATCGCGCGCACCTTGTCCTCCCTGGTCGAGAGCCCTTCCTTCAGCGCGGCCTCGAGGAGCGTGCGCGCCGCGGGGAACTCGCCCGCGTCGTACTTCACGAGCCCGTCGGAGAGCATCTGCTCGGCCTTGGCGAGCGGGATGAAGGGCTTCCTCACCTGCGCCTCGCGCTCGGCGATGAGCTGGGTGCGCACGTTGCGGTAGACCGGTCCCCAGATCGGGTGGCCGTCCTCGGCCGCGCTCAGCGAAAACTCGGGGTAGATCTCGAAGGCCTTGCGGAACTCGTCGCGGCAGAGGCTCTCGTGCCCCGACACGCAGTGCGAGAACGCGACGTATTTGTGCGCGCGCGCCGACTCGGCCTTGGAGAGCATGCCGTGCTCGAGCGATGACGAGAGGCTCTTCACCGCGGCGTCGTAGTCGCCCGCGTCGTACTGCTTCACGCCCTCGGCGAGCTGCGCCTGCGCGCGCTCGCGCAGCATGTCCTCGGTGATCTGCGGCGCGGCCGGGGCGGGCGTGCCCGACTGGGTGCCGGGAAGGTTCTGGCACGCGGCCGCCACGAGGGCGATGGCCACGAAGATGGAACGGTGCGCGATGATTGTTTTCATGGTGGCGTCACTGGAATTTGTGCCGAACCGTGATCTCGTCGCGGGCCTTGAGGTCGTAGTTCTCCGTGTGCGCGGGGAAAGTCGTGTTGCGGATCTCGATCCGGTACTTGCCCGGATCGAGCTTGATCGACTTCATCGGCGGGGTCACGCCGCGCGACTTCCCGTTCACGTAGATCTCACCCCACGGCTGGATGGCGAACACCAGGGTCGCGGGCGGCAGCGAGGGCTTCTTCTCATCGCCCCTTGTTTCTCCCTTGCCTTCGGATGCTTGCCTGTCCTTCAGCGCCTTCTCGCCCTCGCGCTTGGCATCCTTCACCGCATCCCTGGTCGGCTCGGTTTGCGCGGGCGCGGGAGGCGGGATGACCGAGGCCGAGGGCGCGGGCGAGAGCACCTTGGACTCGGGGCTCGGGCTCGTGTCCGCGGGCTTCGCGGGCTCGACGGCCTTGGGAGGCTCGGCGGGCGGCGGCGCGGTCTTCGGCGCTTCCACGGCAGTGGTGGTGTTCGTGGGGGCCGCGGCGACTTCGACGGGCGAGTTGCGCGGGTTCTTCGTGGCCACGAGGACCGCGAGCACCAGCACGAGGGCCGCGAGGCCTCCGGCGACCAGCGTGAGCTTCTTCTTGTCCTGGACGAAGGCCGGGATCGAGAGCGTCACGGTGGAAGCGCCCGTGCCCGACGAGGCCTTGCGATTGGGCGTGGTGGAGGAGGCGCGGTCCTTCATGCCGTCCTTCGCCTTCTGCAGCGCCCCTTCGTGGTGGCCCACCACGTAGATCTCGTGCTCGCGCACGTGCTTGTCGGTGCGCGAGCCTTCGTAGTGGAAGAGCTTCGCGTATTCGCTCGCGAGGTTGGAGACCACGTCGTAGTACGAGCGCGACACGACGATCTGCCCCGGGCGCGCGAAGCTCATGATGCGCTGCGCCACGTTGATGCCGTCGCCGATGATGTTCGGGTGCCCGTTGATGTCCTTCACGAGCTTCACGGGGCCGAGGTTGATGCCCATGCGCACCGAATCCTCGCCGGAAGCTTCCACCACGGTGGCGCTCATGCCTTCGGCCACCATGCGCTCGCGAAGCGATAGCGTCACGAAGAGCGCGTCCTCGGGATCGCCCAGGAAGCTGATCGCCGCGCCGTCTCCCGTGTCCAGGATGATGCGGTCGTTGACCGGAATGTCCTTGATCGCCTCCGAGAGATTGCTCGTGAGGCTGGTCTTCAGGCGAATCTGCTCCGTGACGGGCTTCTTGGAATAGCCCACCAGGTCGATGAACACGACGCTGCAGATGAAAGTCCGGTTTGCCTGATCGAGCATAGAGGCCATTCGGCCGAATTTTGATTTAGTTCTGGTAATGCAGTGACTTACAAGCCGAATTTCGGGCAATTCCTAGTTTAACCGATTCCTTGCCAACACATTGTGCTGGCCGTCACATCTCCCAGGTATTTCCGCTGTGGGAATGGCTGTCCGGGCCCAGCAGCCATAGCATGGCCCGCGCCGCCCTGCCGGCGGTGGCGAGCTTCGCAGGGTTCTCTCCCGGGTGGCTCATCGCCCGCTGCGGCGTGGCGATCGGCCCCGGCACCAGCACGTTCATGCGCGGCTTCCCCTTGTGCTCGAGCTCCTCGCTCCAGATCGCGGCCAGCACCGACAACCCCGACTTTGCCACCGCGAAGCCGCCCCAGTACGAGAGCGGATGCACGCCGTGGGTTTCACCTGTGAATACCACCGCCGAGTCCGGCGCCGCCGCGAGCATCGGCAGGCACGCCCTTGTGAGCGCGAACGAGGCCGCAAGGTTCACTTTGAGGAGCGTCATCCACTGCTCGATCGTCTGGTTCGCGAGCGGGCCCAGGGGGACGAAATGCGCCGCGCAATGGGCGATCGCGTCCACGCGCTTCAGGTCCTTCCTGAGGAGCTGGTTCAGCGCGTCGTATTCGGCGCTGCCCGCCTGCGCGAGGTCGAGCGGGATGATCGCGGGCTCGGGGCCTTTCGCGTCCGTGATCGCGTCGTAGGTCGCCTCGAGTTTTTCCATCTTCCTGCCGATGAGGGCCACCGTGGCGCCGTGCGCCGCGCAATCAAGCGCCACGGCCCGGCCCAATCCCTGCCCTGCGCCCGTCACGATGACGACGCGATCCTTCAGGAGCTCCCTGGAGGGCTCGTAGGCTGCGGGATCGAGGGGAAGGGGCTTCGGGGTCATTTGCGGGCGATGTGGCGCAGGGCGGCTTCGCCAGCGGCGCGTCCGCTCGCCACCGCGCTCTCCAGTGTGGCGGGATAGAGGCTCTCGGTATAGTCGCCCGCGAGGAAAAAGCCGGGCGCGGCGGTGCGGTTGGGCGGCCTGAAGGCTCCTGGCGTGCACGCGAACGTGGCGCGCTTCTCGGTGATCACCTTGGTCCAGAGCGGCGCGGGCAGCTTCACCAGCGACTCGGCGATCTCGCGATGCACGCGCGTGCCGAGCACGTCGTTGTCGACTTCGGTGTGCGGACCCGAGGCGGACATCACCGCGGCGAGCAGCCCGCGCGAGCCCGAGAGCGCCTCGCGGTCGAAGACCCACTGCACGTGCCCGCCCGTGAGGCCCACCATCGGGCGCTCGAGGCGAACCGGCGTCTCGTATTGCAGGTACACCGTGATGATGGGCTCGTGCTCCATCGCCTCGGCCTTGGCTCGCAGCGGGTCCAGGGCGCGGCAGGAGGCGATGAGCGGGCCCAGCTGGTAGGGCGCGACGGCACAGACCACCGCGTCGAAGGGGCGATGGCGTCCGGCCACGCGCAATGTCCACGCTTCGCCGTCGGGCTCGAGGGCCGCCACTCGCGTGCCCAGGAGGATCTCGGCGCCGCGCGGGGCGAGCCACTCGATCGCCGCGTCGGGAAAGATCGCCGAAAGGTCCATCGAGGGGATGAGGAGGTCGGAGTCTTCGCGCCGGCGAAAGAGCGCGTCGCGCAGCACGTTGGCGAATACCTGCGCATCGGCTTGGGCGACGGGCGTGTTGAGCGCGGAGACGCAGAGCGGATCCCAGAGGTAGCGGCGCGTGGCCTCGGTCTGGCGGTGGGCTGCGAGGAGCTCGGTCACGGTGGTGCCGGCGGTGACCGCGAAGTTCATGCGGCGAAGGGCGAGTGTCAGGCGCGCCGCGGCGATGCGGTCGCGCCAGGTGAAGCCTCGGGCGCGGGCGAGCGCCATCGCGAGGTGAAACGGCGCCGGAAGGCGTGGCGCGCGAAGCGCGAAGCGGCCGGGGAATTCGAGCGTGAGCGGCAGGCGGACGAGCGCGCGGTCCGTGACGCCGGCTTCGCGCATCAACGCGAGCGCTTCGCGATAGGCGCCGAGCAGCACGTGCTGGCCGTTATCCAGCAGGGCGCCGCGGTATTCGACGCGCCGTGCCCTCCCGCCGGGCGTGCGGTTCGCCTCGAAGACGGTGGGGCGTGCGCCCGCGCGCGCGAGCGTCATCGCGGCCGAGAGCCCCGCATAGCCCGCTCCGACGACCGCGACTCTCGGGCTCATCCTTCGCGCCTCGCGCCTCGTGCCTCGCTCTTCAACCTCGCACCCAGGTCTTCCAGGCGATCCAGAGCTTGCGCAGCGGCGTGAGCGCGATGCGCTGGTCGAGGACCGCAAAGCGGTCGCGCGCGATCTCTTCGAGCAGCGTGCGGTAGATCGCCGCCATGATGAGGCCGGCGCGCTGGTTGGAGCGATCCTCGGGCGCGAGCTTCGCCATCGCTTCGTCGTAGTAGGAGCGCGCGCGCCCGGCCTGGAGCTCCATGAGCCTCACGAAATTCTCGCCGCCGCGGCGCGCGAGGATGTCCTCGTCGCTCACGCCCATTCGCGCCATCTCGTCCTGCGGCAGATAGATGCGGTCGCGGCGCGCGTCCTCGCCCACGTCGCGGATGATGTTGGTGAGCTGGAAGGCGAGGCCGAGGGACTCCGCGTATTCGAGCGTCGAGGGATTCGAATAGCCGAAGCAGGAGGCCGAGAGCTGGCCCACGACGCCCGCGACGCGATGGCAATAGAGCTTGAGCGCCTCGAAATCCGGATAGCGGTGGTGCGTGAGGTCCATCTCCATGCCGTCGATGATCTCGTTCAGGCGCTCGGCATCGAGTCCGCACGTGGAGACGAAGGGCGCGAGGGCCTTGGTGACCGGGTGCTGGGGGTGGCCGGCGAAAAGATTGGCGACCTCGGTGCGCCACCACGCGAGCTTGGTGCGCGCCACGCCCACGTCCTTCACCTCGTCGGCGATGTCGTCCACTTCGCGGCAAAAGGCGTAGAGCGCCGTGATCGCGCGGCGACGCTCGGCGGGCAGGAAGAGGAAGCTGTAGTAGAAGCTCGATCCGCTCGCCGCGGCTTTCTGTTGGCAGTACTCGTCGGGGGTCATCGGATGCGGGTTGCGGCCTTGGCGAGGATCCTGACCCAGTCCAACTTTCCGAGCCGGGGGCGGTGGCGGAAGACGTCTCCGCGGACGGCGTCGATTTTATCGAGAATGGCCGCGCCCCCGGCGACCGTCGCGCGGATCTCGAGGCCCAGGCGCCCCGGCAACATGTCGCCCAGCGGCGCGCCCTCGAGGAGCATCGCGCGCGCCCGATCGCACTCGAACTTCATGAGCCTCTCCCACGCCTCGCCCGTCCTTCCCGCCGCGATGTCCGCCTCGCCCACACCGAATCGCGCGAGGTCCTCCTCCGGAATGTAAACACGCCCCTTGCGCCAGTCGATCTCCACGTCCTGCCAGAAATTGATGAGTTGCAGCGCCGAACAGATTCGGTCCGAAAATGGGGTCAGACCCCTTTTTCCGTCTGAAGGAACCACGGCTTGCGTAGCGCCGCCTCCTGTTCCTCCAGGCGGGAAAAGGGGTCTGACCCCTATATGCAGGACGAGGCGGCCGACAGGGTTGGCGGAGCGGCGGGAGTAGTCGAGGAGCTCGGCGAAGGTGGCGTAGCGCTTCTTGACGACGTCCTGCCGGAAGGCGTCGATGAGGTCGCGGAGGAGCGTGAGAGGGAGTTGCCATTCGCGCACGGCGGCTTCGATGCGCTGGAAGCCCGCGCCGGGATCACGGCCCTGCTCGATGGCATCGAGGGCCGCGAGATAGGCGTCCAAGCCGGCGAGGCGCTCGGCATCGGGCAGGTCGCCCTCGTCGGCGATGTCGTCGGCGCCTCGGGCGAAGCCGTAGATGGCCTCGATGGGCGTGCGCAGCCGCGCGGGCACGAGCCACGAAGCCACGGGGAAGTTCTCGTAATGGTCGACCGGCAAAGGGAGTCGGAAGCGCTTGAATTTTCTGGATTATATCGGGCCGCGCCACCCCGTTCGGTGAAATCGGCGAGGTCGGATTTCGGGTATAATTCCGCGACCGCGAAAGTGGCGGAATTGGTAGACGCACTGGATTTAGGTTCCAGCGCCGAAAGGCTTGTGGGTTCGAGTCCCTCCTTTCGCACCAGTTGGGGGTAAGGCCCCAATTCAGGCGGATGGTCACCGCCCAGCCACTCCGGTTTCACGAAATTGGGGTCCGACCCCGATTTTCTCCAACAAGGAAAAATCTAGATGCAGCAGGCAGTCCAGAACACTCCGAGCCCGTTGGAGCGAAACATCACCGTCTCCGTGCCGATCGAGCAGATCGAGGCCGAGATCGCCACGCGCCTGAAGAAGCTCGCGCGCACGGTGCGCATGCAGGGCTTCCGCCCGGGCAAGGTGCCGCTCAAGATGGTCGAGCGCCAGTACGGTTTCCAGGTGCGCCAGGAAGTCGTGACCGACTCCGTCTTCAAGCGCTTCGACGAGGCCGTGAAGGGACAGAACTACCGCGTGGCCGGCAACCCGCGCTTCCAGCCGGTCAACGCCCCGGAGGGCGCGCAGCCCCAGGCGATGGAGTACACGGCGACCTTCGAGGTGTATCCCGAGGTCTCGCTGGGCGACGTCTCCAGCCGCGCCATCAAGCGTCCCGTCACCGACATCGGCGAGGGCGACGTCGAGAAGACCCTCGAGACGCTTCGCAAGCAGCGCGCCAAGTATGAGAACGTCGATCGCGCCGCCGCCACGGGCGACCTGGTGAACATCGATTTCGAGGGCCTCATCGCGGGCGAGGCCTTCCAGGGCAACAAGGCCTCGAACTTCACCGTGGTGCTGGGCGAGGGCCGCATGCTGCCCGACTTCGAGGCCGCGCTCACCGGCATGAAGCAGGGCGAGCAGAAGACCTTCCCCATCACGTTCCCGCAGGACTACGACGAGAGCGTGAAGGGCAAGACCGCCGATTTCACCGTCACCGTGAACCAGGTGGCCGAGCCCAAGCTCCCGCCGCTCGACGCCGAATTCGCGCGCCAGCTGGGCGTGGAAACCGGCGAAGTCGATAGGCTCAAGAAGGAAGTGCGCGAGAACATCGAGAAGGAAGTCGCCAAGCGCGTGAAGGCCTCGGTCAAGGAGCAGGTGATGGACGCCCTCCACGACTCGGCCACCTTCGAGGTGCCCCGGGCGCTCCTGGACGGCGAGATCCAGCGCATGCAGCAGCAGGCGGTCGAGGATCTCAAGCAGCGTGGAATGACCACGCAGGACCTGACCCTCCCGCCCGACCTCTTCATGGACCGCGCCAAGCGCCGCATCAAGGTGGGCCTGCTGGTGGCGGAGCTCGTGAAGAAGAACCAGCTCCACGCGCGCCCCGAGCAGGTGCGCAAGACCATCGACGAGCACTCCCAGAGCTTCGAGAAGCCCGAGGAGCTCGTCCGCTGGTACTACGCCGACCCCTCCCGACTGGCCGAAGTCGAGGCGCTCGTGATGGAGGACAACGTCGTAGAATGGGCCATGGGCAACATGAAGGTCGCCGACGAAAAGACGCCTTTCGACGACTTGATGGCGCCCAGGAAGGGCTGAACATGGCAGGATTCGTGAACGAAGAGGATGACGACGAGATGGAAGAACCGAGCGGCCTGGGCCTGATTCCGATGGTGATCGAGCAGTCGGGGCGTGGAGAGCGCGCCTACGACATCTACTCGCGCCTGCTGAAGGAACGGATCATCTTCCTCGTGGGGCCCATCAGCGACGGCATGGCCAACCTGGTCGTCGCGCAGCTCCTCTTCCTGGAAAGCGACAACCCCGACAAGGACATCCACCTGTACATCAACTCGCCCGGCGGCAGCGTTTCCGCGGGCATGGCGATGTACGACACGATGCAGTTCATCAAGCCGGACGTGTCCACGCTCTGCACGGGGCTCGCCGCCTCGATGGGCGCGTTCCTGCTCTGCGCCGGCGCCAAGGGCAAGCGTTTCACCCTGCCCAACGCCCGCGTGATGATCCACCAGCCCTCGGGCGGCTTCTCCGGCCAGGCTTCCGACATCGAGATCCATGCCAAGGAAGTGCTGTACCTGAAGCGGAAGCTGAACGAGATGATGGCGCTGCACACGGGCCAACCCATCGAAACGATCGAGCGCGATACCGATCGGGATAATTTCATGGGGGCCGAAGACGCGGTAAAGTATGGGTTGGTCGACCGGGTTCTCAAGAATCGCGCCGAATCGGCCGTAGCCTAAAGGCGAGGGGAGAGTAGGCAGGAATGACGGAAAAGGTCGGGGGAGAAAAGCTCCTTTACTGCTCCTTCTGCGGGAAGAGCCAGCACGAAGTACGCAAGCTCATCGCAGGGCCTTCCGTATTCATCTGCGACGAGTGCATCGACCTCTGCAACGACATCATTCGTGAAGAGGCGAGCACCGACACGGGGCAAAAGGCGCAGAAGAGCGACCTGCCCAGCCCCCACGAGATCTGCGAGATCCTCGACCAGTACGTGATCGGCCAGGTCCAGGCCAAGAAGATCCTCTCGGTCGCGGTCTACAACCACTACAAGCGCCTGAAGACCGGCGGCAAGCAGGACGACGTCGAGCTCGCGAAGTCGAACATCCTGCTGATCGGCCCCACGGGCTCCGGGAAGACGCTCCTCGCGCAGACGCTCGCGCGGCTGCTGAACGTCCCCTTCGTGATCGCCGACGCCACCACGCTCACGGAGGCGGGTTACGTCGGCGAGGACGTCGAGAACATCATCCAGAAGCTGCTCCAGAAGTGCGACTACGACGTCGAGAAGGCGCAGCGCGGCATCGTCTACATCGACGAGATCGACAAGATCTCGAGGAAGAGCGACA
>DATBEA010000443.1:0-1991 GCA_036276215.1 Usitatibacter sp. | reverse complement strand
ACGGATCGCGATCGCCGGCGAGGGATCGTCCAGCGCCTTCACGAGCGCCGCCTTCGCGGGCGCCGCGGCTTTTTCCTTTTTCCACAGCGCGCTCGCCGCATGCTCGCGCACCTTCGCGTCGGGATCCGAAAGCGCGCGCGTCGCGGCTGCGATGTCCTCGGCATCGCCGGCGAGGGCCATCCCGTGGGCGAGGCATGTGGCGAGCAGGAGCATCGACGCGCGCATGGCGCGAAGGTTACACCGGCGCACGGCCCGCCGTTTCAGAAGAACGCGCGCAACTCCGCGTAGGTCTCGTCGGGAACCTGCTCGGCAGGGTAATGGCCGCACGGCAGCGCTTTGCCGCGCACGTCGGTGGCTCGCATGTTCCACGCCTCGATCGGCTTGTAGCTGCGGTTCACGTGGCTTTTCTCGCCCCATAGCACCAACATCGGCATCTCGATCTTGCGCCCCGCGTCGGCGTCCGCGCGGTCGTGCACGAGGTCGATCGAGACCGCCGCGCGATAATCCTCGCACACCGCGTGGATGTTTTCCGCGTTGCAGCAGCGGATGTACTCGGCCATCGCCTCGGGCGTGAAGGCCGAGAGGCCCACGCCGGGCTTGTCGAGCTTCTTGCGCATGTAGCGCTCGAAGCCGTACGCCTCGATCATCTTCTCGGGATAGTCGTAGGGCTGCGCCATGAAGAACCAATGGTACGAGTCCACGGCCCATTTCACCGGGATGTTCGAGAGCATGTGCAGCGTGGGCACGATGTCGAGGAACGCGACCTTCGCGACGCGCTGCGGATGGTCGAGCGCCATGCGGTGCGCCACGCGCCCGCCGCGATCGTGGCCGGCGACGAGCCACTTGTCGAAACCGAGGTGCTTCATGACCGCGACCTGGTCGTTCGCCATGGTGCGGAACGAGTAGGCATCGTGATCGCCACCTCCGACGGGCTTGGAGCTGTCGCCGTAGCCGCGTAGGTCGGTCGCGATCACCGTGTAGTGCTCGGCGAGCCGCGGCGCGATCTTGTGCCACATCACGTGCGTGAGCGGGTTGCCGTGGAGCAGCAGGAGGGGCGGCCCCTTTCCCGCGCGGCGAAGGTGGATGGCCACCCCGCCGACGATCACGTCCTCGACCGCGAAGCCCTCGAACATCGTCACTTCCTCAGCAACTTCGTGAGGTCGTTCACGTCGGCGAGCTCCTCGATCTTCCACAGCACATCGAGGATCGCTTTCGCATGCTCGGCGTCGAAGCCGCCCCACGAGGCGCACTGGCGGAATTTCTCCGAGAGCTCGGCATCGCTCATGGGGTTGGCGGGGCTGCCCTTGCCGAAATCCGCCTGGCCGCGCACGCGCTTGCCGTCGATCATCTCGACCTCGATGATCGTCGTCATCTTGTCGAAGCCGGCAGCCTCCGCGTCGGGATGCACGTCGAAGTCGATTTTCCCGATCATCGCCTGAACGTCGGGCCGGTTCACGACCTCGTCCGTGTATTGCTCGAGGCCCGCCTTGCGCTCGATGATGAGGATCGCCATGCAGAATTCCATGCTGAACTTGGCCTGCAGCTCGTTCTTCGGGCGGTGGTGGATGAGCGCGTTGGGCATGTTGTGGTTCGTGCCCACGGAGACGCGCTTCACCTGCGCGGGCTTGATGTCGTTTTCGTGGATCAGGTCCATCATCACCGCCATGCCCGGGTGCGTGAGCGATCCCGACGGGTGCGGCTTGATGGACACGCCGGGAAAGTGGAACGTCCACGGCTCGCCCAGCTTGTCCGCGATCATGGCGGCGTCGTAGCCGCCCCCGGCCGCGCGGAAGAAGCCGCGGTCGGCTTCCAGGCCGTTGGGCGAGGCCGTGAACCCGAGCGCGGCGATCTCGGCGGCGACGACGCCGTTTTCAGCGGCGCGCCCGGCATGGAAGGGCTTGGTCATGGTGCCGAAGTTCTCGCGCAGTCCCCCCGCCTGGGTGGCGCCGATGGAGAGCGCGCGCCGCGTGGCCTCGCGGTCGAGGCCCAGG
>DATBEA010000442.1:0-2674 GCA_036276215.1 Usitatibacter sp. | reverse complement strand
CGGTCGTGGGTCACGTCGGCGCCGGCGCGCTCGGCCGTGGTGCGCAGGTTGGCGAGCGCCTTGTCGAGCGCGGAATCGGCGGAGAAAGGCTTGAACTCGCGCCCCTTGGTGCCCACGCGCGAGTAGGCGAGCAGGTCCTCGATCAGCTGCTTCATGCGCCCGGCGCCCTCGACGATGTAGCCCATGAACTCGCGGGCGTTGTCGTCGAAGCGGTCGCCGTAGCGCCGGCCCAGGAGCTGCGTGTAGCTCGAGATCATGCGCAGCGGCTCCTGCAGGTCGTGCGAGGCGACGTAGGCGAACTGCTGCAGCTCGTCGTTGGAGCGCTGCAGCTCGCGCGCCTTCACCTCGAGCTCGTCGTGGGCGCCGCGAAGCTCCTCCTCCGCCTGGCGCCGCGCCATGAGCTGGCCGATCTGGCGCCCCACGCTCACCGTGATCTGCAGCAGCCACTTGTCGGGGTGGCGCGGCTCGCGCGAGAAGAACTCGATGGCGCCCAGGACCTTCTCGCCCATGAGCACCGGCAGCGCGAAAGCGCCGTGCAGCCCCGCGGCCTTGGCGAGCGGGCCGCGCATGAAGTCGGGCTTTTCCGTGACGTCCGCGACCCACACCGAGTTGCCCGTGGCGAGCACGCGCCGGATGAGCCCGCTCGTTCCGGGAACGAAGGTCTCCTTCCCGCTCACCTCGAGGAACGAGCGCACCTTCGGGTCGTCCACGCTCCAGGTCTCGATGCAGTGCAGGCGGTTCTTCGCCTCGTCCAGGGACCAGCGCGCCGCGCACGCCCAGTCGAGGCGCTCGCACATCACCTGCATGATCCCGCGGATGGCCTCGCCCAGCGGCTCGGTGCTGCCCAGGAATCTCGCGACGGCATTCTCGATCGCCTCGCGCTGCTCGCTCTGCTTCCTCTCGGTGATGTCGACGATGGCGCCGATGAGGCCCGCGACCTCCGCCTCGGGGCCCTGGAACGTGGCCTTGTTGTAGATCGTGTGGCGCACGCGCCCGTCGCGCATGACGAGCTGGATCTCGTAGCTCTGGCGCCCGGGGGCCGACCACAGCGCCTCGTCCATCGCGACGTGGCGCGCGGCGACAGCGGGCGAATCGGGATAGAGGTCGGCGACGCCCCCGCCCACGATCTCGTCGCGGCGCACGCCGAAGAAATCCTCCCAGGCCCGGTTCACGCCGAGATAGCGCCCGTCGCGCGCCTTGAAGAAGACCGGGATCGGCAAGACCTCGATCAGCTCCTGGGCGATGTGCAGGTCGCCGCGCCGCGCACCCAGCACGGCGAGCACGGACGCGATGTCGCCTTGGGCCTGCTCCTGCATGGGTTCTCGAGGGCCTAGCGCTCGATCAGGCCCTTCTTTTCCTTCACGTCCTTCCACTCGTCCGCGTCCGGCGGCGCGGGCTTCCTCTCGACCAGCGGCTTCCAGAGCTTCGCGAGCTCGGCGTTGATGCCGACGAACTCCTTCTGCTCCGCCGGCACGTCGTCCTCCGCGAAGATGGCATCCACGGGGCACTCGGCCACGCACAGGGTGCAGTCGATGCACTCGTCGGGGTCGATCACCAGCATGTTGGGGCCTTCACGGAAGCAGTCGACCGGACAGACGTCCACGCAATCGGTGTACTTGCACTTGACGCACGACTCGGTCACGACGTAGGTCATCGAAAAAAGGCCTCCGCTGGGGCTTGCAAGACAGGGAAAGGGCGCCATTTTATCAGACGGGGGGTTGCCGCCCCAACCCGCATTTTTGCCGCCCGGCGGGATTTTGGTCTAGGATAAGGCCATAACGACGCCCCCGGTTCACCCCCGAACCCCTCTCTGCCCGGGCGCCCGGAATCCAAATTCGAGGAAACATGGCCGAGAAAATCGTTCATATCACCGACGACACGTTCGAGACCGAAGTGCTGCAGTCGCAGACGCCCGTGCTGGTCGACTACTGGGCGGAGTGGTGCGGCCCGTGCAAGATGATCGCCCCGGCGCTGGACCAGATCGCCGCCGAGTACTCCGGCCGGCTCAAGGTGGCCAAGCTCAACATCGACGAGAACCAGTCCACGCCGCCCAAGTACGGCATCCGCGGGATTCCCACCCTCATGCTCTTCAAGAACGGCGCGGTAGAGGCCACCAAGGTCGGCGCGGTGTCCAAGACCCAGCTCGCCGCCTTCATTGACAGCAATATCTGAACCCGATAACCTGAATTCGTCCTGGCAGTAATCCGCGCTCCACCGCATCACCGCATCACCGCTGCACCGCAGCTTCCCCGCCAGGCCCATCCCACTTTTCCCGTCTCTCCGGCCCGTGAGGTCTTCCGGGCCCGTTCAACAAACCCCTCCTCGTAGGACCGCGGCATGCACCTATCCGATCTAAAGCTCAAGCACGTCCAGGAGCTCGTCGACATGGCCAACACGGCCGAGCTCGAGGGCGCCAACCGCCTGCGCAAGCAGGAGCTCGTCTTCGCGCTGCTGAAGAGCCACGCGAAGAAAGGCGAGGCGATCTTCGGCGACGGCACCCTCGAGGTGCTCCAGGACGGCTTCGGCTTCCTGCGCTCGCCCGACACCAGCTACCTCGCGGGCCCCGACGACATCTACGTGTCGCCCTCGCAGATCCGCCGCTTCAACCTGCACACGGGCGACTCGATCATGGGCGAGATCCGCACGCCCAAGGACGGCGAGCGCTACTTCGCGC
>DATBEA010000441.1:0-7410 GCA_036276215.1 Usitatibacter sp. | reverse complement strand
TGTCTCCCACGTGACCGACGCCACCGACTGGCGGGTCGAGTATCCCCTGGTGGTCGTGAATCCCGACACCGAGGAGGAATGCGCGCCGATCGTTCGGGCGCTCATCGGCCTGGGCCTCACGATCATCCCGCGCGGCGGCGGCACGGGCTATACGGGAGGCGCCATCCCGCTGGACCGGCTTTCGGCCGTCGTGAACACGGAGAAGCTCGACCGCTACGACCCGATCGAGGAGCGGGTTCTTCCGGGCCTCACGCAACCGTGCCCGGTCATCCGCTGCGGCGCGGGCGTGGTCACCAAGCGCGTGATGGAAGCCGCCGAGGACAAGGGCCTCGTCTTCGCGGTCGACCCCACGTCGGCCGACGCTTCGTGCATCGGCGGCAACGTCGCCATGAACGCGGGCGGCAAGAAAGCCGTGCTCTGGGGCACCGCGCTCGACAACCTCGCCTCGTGGCGCATGGTCACGCCCGAGGGCGAATGGCTCGAGGTCGAGCGCCTCGAGCATAACCGCGGCCGCATCCACGACGCGCCGATGGCGAGGTTCCGCTTGCGCCACCTCGATGCCTCCGGAGGAACGCGGCGCGAGGAAATCCTCGAGGTCGAAGGCAAGCGGCTTCGCAAGGAGGGGCTGGGCAAGGACGTGACCGACAAGTTCCTCGCGGGCCTTCCCGGCGTGCAGAAGGAGGGCTGCGACGGCCTCATCACCTCGGCCACGTTCATCCTGCACCGCATGCCGAAGCACATGCGCACCGTGTGCCTGGAGTTCTTCGGCGACGTGAAGAGGGCGGTGCCCTCGATCGTCGAGATCAAGCGCTACCTCGACGGCCATCCGAAGGCGATCCTCGCGGGGCTGGAGCACCTGGACGAGCGCTACGTGAAGGCCGTCGGCTACGCGACCAAGGCCAAGAGCCGCGGGCGCCCGCGCATGGTGCTGCTGGGCGACATCGTGAGCGACGACGAACATGCCGTTTCCGAGGCCGCCTCGCAAGTGGTGCGCATCGCCAATGCGCGCGACGGCGAGGGATTCATCGCGACGACCGCCGAGCAGAGGAAGCGCTTCTGGCTCGACCGCGCGCGCACCGCCGCCATCTCCAGGCACACCAACGCCTTCAAGATCAACGAGGACGTGGTGATCCCGCTCGACCGGCTCGGCGACTACACCGACGGCATCGAGCGGATCAACATCGAGTTCTCGATCGCCAACAAGCTGAAGCTCGTGGCCGCGTTGGCCGAGCTCTTCGAGCGCGAGCTGCCCGTGTACGAGGACGCCAAGGTCGATCGCGCGGTGCTCTACGGCGATCGGCCCGCGCAGGCGCTCGAGCTCCTCGACCGCGTGGCCCGCCGCTGGGCCTACGTGCTCGCGAACCTGGACAAGGCCTCCGGGGAAGCGCGCACGGACCTCGAGGGCCTGGGCATGGATTCGGCGCTCGTCGGCGGCGATCCCGAGGCGAGCGTTTTCGAGCGCGTGCAGCTGCACCACATGCGCATCTCGTGGAAGGAGGAGCTGCGCGAGCCGCTGCGGCGCCTCTTCGGCGGCCGCGACTTCGAGCCGATGATGGCCGCGATCGAGGCGGTGCACGCCAGGGTTCTCCGCGGCCGCGTGTTCGTGGCCCTGCACATGCACGCGGGCGACGGCAACGTGCACACCAACATCCCCGTGAACTCCGACGACTACGAGATGCTGCGCCAGGCCAACGAGGCGGTGGCGCGCATCATGAAGTTCGCGCGCTCCCTGGGGGGCGTGATCTCGGGCGAGCACGGCATCGGCATCACCAAGCTCGAGTTCCTCGAGCCCGCCGAGATCCAGGCTTTCGTCGACTACAAGCAGCGCGTCGATCCCGAGGGCCGCTTCAACCGCGGCAAGCTCCTGCCGGGCGCCGACATGAGGCTCGCGTACACGCCTTCCTTCGCGCTCATCGGCCACGAGTCGCTCATCCTCGAGCAGAACGACATCGGCGCCATCGCCGACATGTTCAAGGACTGCCTGCGCTGCGGGAAGTGCAAGCCCGTCTGCAGCACGCACGTGCCGCGCGCGAACCTGCTCTACAGCCCGAGGAACAAGATCCTCGCGACCTCGCTCCTCACCGAGGCGTTCCTCTACGAGGAGCAGACGCGCCGCGGGGTGTCCATCCGCCATTTCGACGAGTACGGCGACGTGGCCGACCACTGCACGGTCTGCCACAAGTGCGAGTCGCCCTGCCCCGTGGACATCGACTTCGGCGACGTCTCCATCGCGATGCGCAACGTGCTCGCCAAGCTGCGCAAGCGCCGCTTCAACCTCGGCACCTGGGCGTCGCTTCAGTTCCTGAACGCCCAGGACCCGGCGAAGGTGAAGGCGATCAAGGCGGTGATGATCGACTTCGGCTTCCGCGCGCAGCGCCTCGCCAACAAGCTCTGGGGCCGCACGCCGTTCGTGCAGCGCCAGACGCGCAGGCCTCCCGAGACCGTGGGCCGGCCCGCCATGGCGAGGCAGGTGATCCACTTCATCAACAAGCCCATGCCGGGAGGATTGCCCAAGAAGACGGCGCGGGCGCTCCTCGACCTCGAGGACCCGGCGATGGTGCCGATCATCCGCGATCCCGCGAAGGTGAACGAGGATTCCGACGCGGTGTTCTACTTCCCCGGCTGCGGGAGCGAGCGGCTCTTCGGCCAGGTGGGGCTCGCTACGCAGGCGCTCCTCTATCACGTGGGGAGCCAATGCGTGCTGCCGCCGGGCTACCTCTGCTGCGGGTACCCGCAGACCTCCGCGGGACGCGCCGACCAGGGCGAGAAGATCACCGTGCAGAACCGCGTGCTCTTCCACCGCGTGGCCAACACGCTCAACTACCTGGACATCAAGACGGTCGTGGTCTCGTGCGGCACGTGCATGGACCAGCTGCTGAAGTACGAATTCGACAAGATCTTCCCGGGCTGCCGGCTCCTCGACATCCACGAGTACCTGCTCGAGAAGGGCGTGAAGCTCGAGGGCGTGCAGGGCGTGCGCTACATGTACCACGACCCCTGCCACACCCCGATCAAGACCCACGACGCGAAGAAGCTCGTGAACACGCTCATGGGGCGCACCGACATCGAGATCAACGACCGCTGCTGCGGGGAGTCGGGCACCTTCGCCGCGGCGCGCCCGGACGTCGCCACCCAGGTGCGTTTCCGCAAGGAAGAGGAGGTGCGCAAGGGCGCGGCCGAGGTACGCGCCGACGGCTTCGCGGGCGAGGTGAAGATCCTCACCTCGTGCCCGTCCTGCCTGCAAGGCCTGCACCGCTACGACCCCGACGCCGGCACCACGGCCGACTACATCGTGGTGGAGATGGCCCGCCACCTGCTGGGCGAAGGCTGGATGAAGGATTTCGTCGAGCGCGCCCGCCGCGGCGGCATCGAGCGCGTCCTGCTCTGACCGGCCGTCCCGGCCATCGGGCAGCCATTGCCAGTCATCCCGCATGGCGGGACAATCGTTTCCAGGGGGGAGGCCATGGCGGCATCGGCGTGCGAGTTCTGCACCACCCCGGGGGGCCCGGTCCTCTGGGAGAGCGAGCTTTGCCGCGTCGTGCGCGTGGACGAGCCCGACTATCCCGGCTTCGTGCGGGTGATCCTCGGGCGCCACGCCACCGAGATGGCCGAGCTGGGCGCCGAGGAGCGACGCCGGCTGATGGAGGTGGTGTTCGCTGTGGAGGCCGCGGTGCGTGAAACCATGGGAGCCGACAAGATGAACCTCGCGAGCCTGGGCAACCAGACGCCCCACGTGCATTGGCACGTCGTCCCTCGTTTCCGCGACGACCGGCATTTCCCCGGCCCGATCTGGGCGGCGCCCAAGCGGGCCCACGCGCCCAACCCCGAGCGCGAACGGCGCTCGCAGGACGTCTCCGCGGCCGTCGTCGCGCGCCTGAAGGGGCTGCAATGAGCTCCACCACCCCCACCCGCACGCTGCCCTTCGCCGACGCGCGCGGTTGCAAGGAGTGGCTGGGCGCGCTCCCGCTCACCAATATCCCGCAGGCCCAGGCGACCGTCCTGGAGGCGCTCGGCGCGCTGAACGAGGCCGACATGGTGGGGCTCGAGCGCCTGAAATCCCTCGAGCTCGTGCGCGACAAGATCGCCTTCCTGCAAGGCGAGCAGCGCTCGCGCTATTTCGGCAAGACGCTGCCGCTCTCGGCGAACGACAACAGCGCCTGGAACACGGGCCGCTCGCTCCTCGAGGAGATGGAAGCCGGCTACCGGCGCTGCCTGGACGCGGCGCTCGCCGGCGAGGCAGGCATCGCCGAGCACGCGGCGCTCGCTTCGCAGCGCACGCTGCGCTACGTGGGCGCGCAGATGCTCTTCCACGCGATCGTCTTCCGCCGCTTCGATCCGCAGCTCTGGCAGCGCCTGCACAAGCACTACGCCGACGCCGAGGCGCGCGGCATGCACGAGGAAGGCGTGAAGGACTCGCTCGAAAGCGACGACGGCATGACCAGCATCGAGCGCACCTACGCCCAGGCCGTGCTCATGCAGGCGGCGTTCCTCTCGGAGATGAACGCGCCGCAGGTCGATTTCACCGACGCGCTGCTGCGCATGTGGGCGCGCAAGGTGAAGGTCCTCGCCGCGCCGCCGGAACGCGAAGGCCCTGTGGACGCGCTGGTCGTGGATCTGGCCAAGCCGCTTGGAGCGCGCCCGCAGCCGCGCCAGGCGCTGCAGCCCACGCAGCGCCTCATCGAGACGAGCGCGCTCTCCAAGAGCATTCGCGGGCGCATCCACGGCCTGCACGGGGGCGAGGATCTCGCGACGCTGGGCCTGCCGCCCCAGGCCGCCGCCATCGATGCGGAGCACGAGCTGAGGCGCCTGCACAAGCTCTGGTGCGAGGGCGCGCCGCCGCGCCCGGCCGCCAAGCCCTCCGCGCAGCCCACCGCGGGCCTGGTCTTCGGCATGCCGGAGATCCATTTCTTCCTCTCGCAGGGCAAGGTCTTCGAGCAGCCCGACAAGAAGCGCGAGATGACGCCGCAGGAGAAACAGGACATCGAGGTGTTCGGCCGCGTGCGCGAGCAGACCCAGAGCAAGATGGTCGCGCAGCACAACTACACCGTGGAGGCGTGGCCCGTTGTCGACGAGATGCTGGGCGCGGTGCGCGTGCAGCGTCCCAACACCGCCTCACGCGGCGTGGGCATCGGGCGCCTGGCCGCGGTGCGCATGGGCGACACGGCGCCCTTCTTCCTCGCCGCGGTGAGCGAGCTGGTGCAGGAAACCGACGGGCGCATCATCGCCACGCTCACGCTTTTCCCCGGCCGCCCCGAGCCGATCGCGCTGCGCGCGGGCGACGCGAGGAACCGCATCTCCGCCCAGTGGGTGCAGGGCGTCCAGCTTCCCGCCATGGAGAGGATCAACATTCCGCGCACGCTCGTGGTGAACAGCCCCATGGGCGCGCGCGGGCGCGGCATCGAAGTGTGGGAAGGCGAGGCGGGCAAGGAGCACACCGTCGAGGAGCTCCTGCAGCGAGGCACCGACTTCGACCGCGTGACGGTCTTCTAGCGCCCCGCCTCGATCGCGTCGACCAGGTCCTTCGCGGCGTCCTGGCCCGTCTGCTGCGCGATCTCCACGATGCACGTGGGGCTCGTGACGTTGACCTCCGTGAGGTAGTCGCCGATCACGTCCAGGCCCGCGAAGACGATCCCCGCCTTCACCAGCTCGCGGCCCACGGTTTCCCCGATCTCGCGGTCGCGCGCCGAGAGCGGCTGGGCCACGCCCGTGCCGCCCGCGGCGAGGTTGCCGCGCGTCTCGCCCGCCTTCGGGATGCGCGCGAGGCACTGGCCGAAGGGCTTGCCCGCGATCACCAGCACGCGCTTGTCGCCCCTGGAGATGTCGGGGATGAAGCGCTGCGCCATGATCGTGCGCGTGCCGAGCTCGGTCATGGTCTCGACGATCACGTTGCGATTGGGGTCTTCGCGGCGCACCCGGAAGATCATCGTGCCGCCCATGCCGTCCAGCTTCTTCACCACGCTGTCCTGGTGCGTGTCGATGAAGGCATGGACCTCGTCCATGCGGCTCGTGACGAGGGTCTCGGGCGTGAACCGCGCGAAGGCGAGGATCGCGAGCTTCTCGTTCCAGTCGCGAAGCGCCCGGGGGCTGTTCACCACGCGCCCGCCGTCGGCCACGACGCCGTCCAGCAGCAGCGTCGCGTAGTAGTACTCCTGGTCGAAGGGCGGGTCCTTGCGCATGAGGACCGCGTCGAACGCGGAGAGCACCGACTCCCGCGGCTCGCCCGCGCGATACCAATCGTGGTCGTCGGCCGCGAGCTCGAGCCGCACCGTGCGCGCGCGGACCTTGCCCTCGCGAGCGAACATGTCGCGCGCCTGCAGCGCGTGCACTTCGTGGCCGCGGCGCGAGGCCTCGCGCATCATCGCGATGCTCGAATCCTTGTACGCCTTGAGGTGCTCGAGCGGGTCCACCACGAACGCGAGCTTCATGCGTTCGCCGCCCTCGCCTCCGGGGCGCTGTCGCGCTCGACGAGCTCTTCCACCTCGATCGCCGCCGCGAGGTTCGCGAGCCGCGCCACGACGCCGTAGGTGTAGAAGCGGTTGGGCGGGTCCCCGGGCTTGCCGCCGCAGTCCGGGGTGTGGCAGTTGGTCTCGAAGGCGAGCGGGACGAACTTGGCGCCGGGCGAGTTCAGGTTCTCGTCGATGCCGCGCTCGGTGTGGACGCGGTAGAAGCCGCCCACGACGAACTGGTCGACCATGTACACCACCGGCTCGGCGACGGCGCCATCCACGTTCTCGAAGGTGTACACGCCCTCCTGGATGATCACCTCGTGGACCGGCTGGCCTTCCTTGATGACCGCCATCTTGTTGCGCGTCTTGCGATTGAGGTTCCTCACGTCGTCGGGGCTCTTCACCGTCATGATTCCCATGCCGTAGGTGCCCGCGTCGGCCTTCACGATGCAGAACGGCTGCTCGGTGATGCCATACGTCGCGTACTTCTCGCGCACCTCGTTCAGCACGAACTCCACGTTGGCCGCGAGGCAATCCTCGCCTTCCTTCTCGGCGAAGTTCACCTTGCCGCACTGGCTGAAGAAAGGGTCGATCACCCAGGGGTCGATGCCGATCAGCTTCGCGAAATCCTCGGCCACGCGGTCGTAGACGTGGAAATGGTGCGACTTGCGCCGGGTGGCCCAGCCCGCGGCGAGCGGCGGGACCACGGGCTGCTCGATGCCGCGAAGGATCGGGGGGATGCCCGCCGAAAGGTCGTTGTTGAGGAGCACGGCGCACGGGTCGAAGCCCTCGACGCCCACGCGGTTGGCGCGCCGTTGCAGGGGCTCCAGCTTGAGCTTCTCGCCCGCCGAGGTCTCGACCTCGAGCGGCCCCTGGAGATCGGGGATGAGGCTGCCGAAGCGCACGTCGAATCCGGCGCCCTCGAGGATGCGCCCGAGGACCGCCACGTTCTGCAGGTAGTGGG
>DATBEA010000440.1:0-1902 GCA_036276215.1 Usitatibacter sp. | reverse complement strand
GTCGTGGGTCTCGTGACGATGGTCTACGCGGCCATCGCGTCTATCTATGGCGCGCGCACGGGGGAGCGGCAGTTCGTGGTGTCTGCGCGCTACGCCTTCTACTGCCTGGCCGGCCTCACGATCCTCGCGGTCGTGATCCTGGAGAGCGCCTACCTGCGAAACGACTTCTCCTACTCGCTCGTCGCGCAGAACTCGTCCACGGACACGCCGACCTTCTACAAGCTCACCGCGATGTGGTCGAGCCAGGCCGGCTCGCTGCTCCTCTGGGCGTTCGTGCTCTCGATCTTCTCGAGCGTGGTCCTCCACCTCACGCGCCACCGCCACCGCGACATCGCGCCCTACGCCACCTCGGTGCTCGCCACGATCGCGGCGTTCTTCCTGTCGCTGATGGTCTTCTACTCGAGCCCGTTCGACACATTGTCGCCCGCGCCCGTCGAGGGCAATGGCCTCGAGCCGCTGCTGCGCCACCCGGCGATGATGTTCCACCCGCCGATGCTCTACTCGGGCTACGTGGGCTTCACGATCCCATTCGCGTTCTGCATCGGGGCGCTGATCGCCCGCCGCACGGACGCCGAGTGGATCCGCTCCACGCGCCGCTTCGCCTTGATCGCCTGGACCTTCCTCGGCGTGGGCATCATGCTCGGCGCGCTCTGGTCGTACTCCGAGCTGGGCTGGGGCGGCTATTGGGCCTGGGATCCGGTGGAGAACGCGTCGCTCATGCCCTGGCTCGCCGGCACCGCGTTCCTGCACTCGATCATGGTGCAGGAGAAGCGCGGCATGCTGAAGGTCTGGAACGTGTCGCTGATCATCTCCACCTTCGTGCTGGCGCTGGTGGGGACGTTCCTCGTGCGCTCCGGCGTGCTCGACTCGATCCATGCGTTCGGCGCCTCCACGCTGGGCGTGCCGTTCCTCGTGTTCATCGGGGTCGTGCTCGTGGGCTCGGTGGCGCTCGTGCTGAGCCGCCTCGACGACCTCAAGTCCGAGGCGCGCATCGACTCCTTCTTCTCGCGCGAGGCGTTCTTCCTGATGAACAACCTCGTGCTGGTCGGCCTCTGCTTCGTGATCTTCTGGGGCACCTTCTTCCCGCTCATCTCCGAGGCGGTGACGGGTACGAAGGCCAGCGTCGGGCCGCCGTGGTTCGACCGCTACACGGTGCCGCTCGCGCTGCTGCTCGTGCTGCTGTCCGGCATCGGCCCGGTGATCGCCTGGCGGCGAGTGACCCTCGGGGGCATGCGGCGCGTGCTCGCGTTCCCGCTCGTGGCCACGGCGGCCGCCCTCGTGTTCGTGCTTGCCTTCACCAGCGCGTCCAGCGACTTGCCTTCCATGCTCATGTTCGTGCTCGCGGCGTTCGTGCTCGCGGTCGTGGGGCAGGAGTTCTGGCGCGGCGCGCGGGCGCGCGCGGCGGTGTCCAGCGAGTCAGTCGGCACGGCGCTGTTCAAGCTCGTGGGCCGCAACCGGCGCCGCTATGGCGGCTATGTGGTCCATGCCGGGATGGCGGTGCTGTTCATCGGCGTGGCGGCGTCGTCGGCGTTCGCGCACCAGAAGGACGTGCGGCTCGCACCTGGGCAGTCGGCCAAGGTCGGCGGCTACACGATCACCTATGCGCGCCCCACCGCCGGGATCGTGAGCGACCGCGCGGGCACGGGCGCGCCGGTCACGGTCGGCTCGGTGCTGAACGTGACGAAGGGCAACAAGCACTACACCCTCACGCCCTCGCGCAACTACTACGCGACGCAGGACACGAGCCAGGGCACGATCGGCCGCTACTTCAAGGGCGAGGCCAACAGCGACATCTCGATGCGCTGGGGTCTGGGGCGTACGGTCTGGACCGCGATCCAGCCGGATCTAAGTCGCCTCAACGGGCCGATCGCCAAGGCCAATCGCCAGTTCGGCGACGCCAAC
>DATBEA010000439.1:0-12212 GCA_036276215.1 Usitatibacter sp. | reverse complement strand
AGGCTCCCGGCGATGGTAGTGGGAAGGAGAGACAGCATCTTCATCCCTTGCGACGGTTGCGCACCAGCCAGCCGTCGACCAGCTTCACGATCTCGTCCACGTCCGCCGAGCGCATGCCGCGCTGCGCGGCGACGCCTTGCACGAGCCGGTCGACGCGCTCGATGTTCGGTGCGCCCGCGGCCAGCGCGCGCGCGGCCGAGGAGGGGCTGCCCAGCGACTGCGCGGCGGCGGCGTACTTCTCGAAGGGCACCATGTCGGCCTTGTCCGCGCCCAGGCCCACGCAAAGATCGACGACCCAGTTGTAGATCGCGCGCGACTTCTCGAGGTCGCCGTGCACCGCCTCCTTGATGGGGATCACGGTATCGGCCTTCACGCAGCGGTAGTTGCCCGCGATCAGCATCGCCCACTTGGCGAGCGGGACGAATACCGAGTCGTGAACCTTCAGCTTCACCGGCAGCTCGACCTTGTCGCCGCCGCCCACGTCGTAGCGGATCGCCTCGATGTCGCTCGCGAGCCCACGCAGCATTTGCGTGTCGGCATCCGACGCGAAGCGCGCGGCCTTGAAGTTGGTGGGCAGGCGCACCTGGAGCACGTTCACCTCTTCCTCGGGCGGACGGAACGCCTGGGGATCGGGGCTGCAGAGGGTCATGGTCTTCGGGTCGAACGCATCCCACACCGTGGGATCGGTGTAGCTCTCGGCGCACTTCTTCGGGTCGATTCCGGGAATGCGTGCGAGGTACGGCAGCGGCGGCATGTTCATGATCGACATGCAGGGCTTGCGCGATTTCGCGACGCGCTCGAGCAGCTCGCGCACGCCGGGCGAGCGGTATTGGGGCTCCTGCATCGCGAGGCCGACGAGGTCGTACTTCGCCGGATCGGCGTCGGTTCCCGTCGCATCAACCTTGCCCGGAGCTTTCTTCGAGTCGATCTCCACCAGGCCTTCGCGGCCCTTCACCGGCAGGCGCACGATCGCCCCCTTCGCGTTGATGAGCGCGGCCTCCTGCGGCAGGCACACGAGCGTCACGTCGTGCCCGGCGAGCGCCAGCTTCACGCCGAGCAACGAGCCGTACGAAGCGCCCATCACGAGGATCTTGCGGGATGCCATCTTCACTCTCCTCCTTCTTCCAAGCTTCGAAGGATAGGCGCGCCGGTCGCGCGCCGCATGGCGCGGGCGTCTAAGGGTTTCATATTCCGGCTACGCGGGGATCGTGTTCGGAAGCAGTATCGAGCGGTCGACCTGGCGGATGTCGGTGCGGCCGCAGAAGGCCATGGTGAGGTCGAGCTCCTTCCTGATGATCTCGAGGCACTGGGTCACGCCCGCCTCGCCGTTCGCTCCCAATCCGTAGAGGAATGCGCGGCCGATCATCGTCGCCCTCGCGCCCAGCGCGATCGCCTTCAGCACGTCCTGGCCCGAGCGGATGCCGCTGTCCAGCCACACCTCGACGCGCGAGCCCACGGCATCGGCGATCGCGGGAAGCGCATGGATCGAGGAGGGCGCGCCGTCGAGCTGGCGCCCGCCGTGGTTCGAGACGACGATCGCGTCCGCGCCGCAATCGGCCGCGATGCGCGCGTCCTCGGCGTCGAGGATGCCCTTCAGGACGAGCTTCCCGCCGAAGCGCTTCTTGATCCACTCGACGTCGCCCCAATGCAGCGTGGGATCGAATTGCTCCTGCGTCCAGTTGGAAAGCGAGGCCATGTCCTCCACGCCCTTCACGTGGCCCACGATGTTGCCGAACTGGCGGCGCTTCGTGCCCATCATTCCCATCACCCACCTCGGCTTGGTGAGGAGGTTCAGCATGTTGGCGAGCGTGGGCTTGGGCGGCGCGGAAAGCCCGTTGATGAGGTCCTTGTGGCGCTGGCCGAGGACCTGGAGGTCCAGCGTGAGCATGAGCGCCGAGCATCCCGCCGCCTTGGCGCGGTCGATGAGGCGGCCGGTGAACTCGCGGTCGCGCATCACATAGAGCTGGAACCAGAAGGGCTTCGTGGTGTTCTGCGCGATGTCCTCGATCGAGCAGATGCTCATGGTCGAGAGCGTGAAGGGCACGCCGAATTTTTCCGCGGCGCGCGCGGCGAGGATCTCGCCATCGGCGTGCTGCATGCCCGTGAGCCCGGTGGGCGCCAGCGCCACCGGCATCGAGACGGGGACGCCGACCATCGTGGTCGCGAGGTTTCGCTTGTCGATGTTCACCGCCACCCGCTGGCGCAGCTTGATGTGGTGGAAATCGTCCTGGTTGGCGCGGTAGGTGCCTTCGGTCCAGGCGCCCGAGTCGGCGTAGTCGTAGAACATGCGCGGCACGCGCGCTTCCGCGAGGCGGCGGAGGTCTTCGACGCAAGTAATCACTGGCATCTGTTAAGTCCCTGTTTCATTGGAAATTAGTTGCCTATCTTGCCGTCTTTGGGGTGTGAGTTATGGCATAGTTCGGCAAGGCTCTTTCCTATACCTTGCGATGATGCACAAGTCACTGCCCCTGATGCTCCTCCCCTTCCTCGCCGCCGCGTCCTTCGCGCACGCCGAGGAATACCGCGTCGGAATGCCCTGGGACTGGAGCCATCGCGCCATCATCCATCATCCGCAGTTGCCCGACGAGGCGATGGCGAAGGGTGAGTATGGCGAGTGGCTGGGAAAGGTATCCGATCCGCGCTACCTCTCCCAGATGATCCAGCGATTCGACGCGCTTTTCGCGAGCGCGGCGCACGTGGATCCCATCGCGGCGAGGAGGAAGCCGACTCCCCCGCCCGAGGAGGTCCATCGCGATTGGTCCAACGTGATGGGCGGCGCGTCCGGCGTGGGCTTCAAGGGAACGTATCCCGCGAAGTATGGTTTCGACATCGATGCGGCGCCCAGCTGCGCGAACGATTTCGTGGTGTATCCCACCGCCTCGGCGGGCGTGACGGGCAGCGGCAACCAGGCCCTCAACTACGGGACCTGGACGACCACCAACGGCACCGGGACGATCAAGATCACCAACGGCGCGCGCGTGCTCACCCTCACCGCGAGCACCACCCAGAACACCGGCCTTTTCTTCCAGGTCGCCAACGGCAGCAGCGCGGCGACGCGGGCCACGAACCTCGGCAACGCCATCAACCGCAACGGCGGGGTGATCGGCGTGATCGGGGGCGACGGCACCAGCCTCGGGTTTCCGACGCTGACCGGCTACCAGGCGATCGCGCAGGGAACGGGCGGCAACTCGATCTCCGCCACGAGCACCGTTGCGGGCTTCGCGTGGAACGCGGGGAACGCGAGCGGCGGCAGTGGCGCCGCCGGACAACCCACGATCTTCGCCTTGAACCAGCTTTACAGCGCGTGCGGAGCGGGGGGCGTGCAGCCCGTGCCCGCGGCGTACTGGTCGTACAGCACCGGCACCAATGCCTTCGCCGAGCTCTCGCCCACGATCTCGCTGGACGGCTCGCAGGTCGCGTTCATCGAGCGCACCGGCACCGCCGCGAGCCTCGTGCTCCTCAAGTGGAGCAGCACCGCATCGGTCGGGACGATCGGCATGCCGACCACGCCCACGACGGCTGCCTCGGCGGCGGCGTACCGCACCTGCACGGCGCCCTGCATGCTCAAGCTCGCGATGGGCGCCAACGACACGCGCTCCTCTCCCTACATCGACTACACCAACGACGTGATCTACGTCGGCTCGAACGACGGCAAGCTGCACAAGTACATGGGCGTGTTCAAGGGCACCCCGGCGGAGGTCGTCGCTGCGCCATGGCCGGTGACCGTTGCAGCGGGGCGCATCCTGTCGCCGCCGGTCTTCGATTCGGTCTCGAACCTGGTGTTCGTCGGCAGCGACCGCAACAACGCCACGACCGGCGGCAGGCTTCATTCCGTGAACGCGACGACGGGCGCGGTGGCCTCGAGCGGCGTGCTCGCGGGCAGCCCCGGCGGGGCGGGAAGCACCGGCGTGGCCGACATGCCCATGGTCGACAGCTCCGCGCAGCGCGTGTACGCGTTCGTCGGCACGGACGCCAGCGTGAATTGCGGCGGCACGACTTGCCAGGCGATCTACCAGTTCCCGACGATGAGCTCGATCAACGGCCTCACGGCGCCCCGGGTCCAGGTGGGCCAGGGTTCGACCGCGACCCGGATCCTCTATACCGGGACGTTCGACGGCGGATACTGGAACAGCGCCAACTCCGCGAGCCCCTCGGGATTCCTCTTCGTCTGCGGCTCGCTCGCCAACGGCAGCAACTCGCAACGCGCGACGCTCTGGCGTATTCCCGTCGCCGCCAACGTCATGGGCGCGCCCGTCGCCGGACCCACGCTGGTGAACGCGAACACGAACGAATGCTCGCCGATCGCCGAGGTGCAAAACGGCACCCACGACTACCTCTACACGAGCGTGCCGGCGAGCGGCAGCGCCACCGGCTGCGCCGGCGCCTGCGTCTACATGTTCGATCTCACCACGATCGGCGCGTGGGGCGCGGGCGTGGCGCCTTCCGCGGCCCTCGCGGCCCCGGGTGGCACGGGCGCCATCATCATCGACAACATCTCCTCGACCGGGGGCTCCTCGCAGGTCTACTATTCGACCTTGACGAGTCCCGGAAACGCCATCCAGGCCAGCCAGGCGGCACTCCAATGACACACGACGATCGCAAGCCTTTCCCCGAGCGCGACGTTCCCGCGTCCGGGAAAAAACCTTACGTGAAACCCGCATTCCGCCACGAGCAGGTCTTCGAGACCATGGCGCTCGCCTGCGGGAAGGTCAACACCGGCAGCTCCTGCAAGGGCAACAAGAAGAATTCCTAGGCTGGTCATGCTCGAGCTCGCCACCGCGTCGCTGCGCCAGACGGGTCGCCTGCGCCTGCGCGTGACCGGTGCGAGCATGCTGCCCGCGATCCGCCCCGGCGACGTCCTCGAAGTGCGAAGCATGGGCATCGACGCCGTGCGCGGCGGCGACGTCGTGCTCTTCGCCCGCGACGGGCGCTTCTTCGCGCATCGCGTCGTGCGGCGCGGCATCTCGTCGCTGGTCACGCGCGGCGATGCCCTCGAAAGCGACGACGCGCCCTTCGGCGAGGCCGAGCTCCTGGGCGCGGTAGTCGCCGTGCAGCGCCGGGGGCGCGACAAGAACCCGGACGCCACACTCGCGGGCCGCGCAGCCGCCCAGGTCTTCCGCCGCTCGCCGCTCGCGGGCCGGCTCTTCACCCGCTGGTTCGCCGCCGCATGAATGCCCCGTTCGACACGTGCGTGCGCGTGGGAGGCGTCGGAGTCGGCCTCAGCACCTCCAGCGACGCCTTCGCCGGCATCCTCGCGAAGCGTTTCGCGGGCTTCATGGAGCCCGCCGGCGAAGCGGATTACCTCTTCGACGTCGAGGTCGTCGAGGCGCGCGATGACGCCTCCGACGAAGACGTGCGCGTCTGGCGCGAGGAGGGCCTGTGGCGCATCGAGCGGGGCGACTTCCGTGCCGTGCTCGATCCGCGCACGCGCAGGGGACGCATCCGGCAGCACGCGAATCCGTATTCCGTCGACTCGCTGCTTCGCATCGTGCACACGATCGCGCTCGCGGATGAAGGGGGCTTTCTCCTCCACGCGGCGAGCGTCGTGCGCGGCGGCCGGGCGCAGGTCTTCACGGGAGCCTCGGGCGCCGGCAAGACGACGCTCTCGCGCCTCGCGCCCCCGGACACGCACGTCCTCACCGACGAGATCTCGTACCTTCGCCGCGAAGACACCGGATACGTCGCGTACGGCACGCCCTTTTCCGGCGAGCTCGGCGTGCCGGGCGCCAACGTGAGCGCGCCGCTCGCGGCGATCCATCTCCTCGCGCAGGGCCCCGAGAATCGGGTCGAGGACGTCGCCCCCGCCGCCGCGGCGCGCGCAATCCTCGGCAACGTCCTCTTCTTCGCGGAGGATGCAATGCTGGTGCGCCGCGTGTTCGCCGCGGTGCTGGACGCCGTGGAGCGCGTGCCGGTACGCTGTCTTACCTTCGTTCCGGACGAGTCCGTATGGGAAGTCCTGTGAATCGATACATCGCGCGAAGCCCCGACGTCGCGGCACGGCGCATCGGCGGCGAGCTCATGATCATGTCGGGTCGCGATTCCTCCCTCTTCAGCCTGAACGAGACCGCCGCGGCGCTCTGGGACGCGGCCGACGGCACGACGCCGCTCGCGGGAATCGTCGAGCGCGAGATCTGCCCGCGCTTCGACGTGGAACCCGCCGAGGCGCTCGCCGATGCCGAGGCGCTGGCGAGCGAGCTCGCGAGCCACGGCATCCTCGTCTTCTCGGAAGCACCGATCCCGCGATGAAAGGACTCATGCAGGAAATGGGCGACCGGGCGCTTGCGCTCGGCATCCCGCTCGCCGTGCACCTGGACCTCACCTACCGCTGCAACGAGCGTTGCGTGCACTGCTACCTGGACCACGAGGACCACGGCGAGATGACGACGGCGGAGATCCTGCGCGTGCTGGACGACGTGGCGGGGGCGGGAACGTTCTTCCTCACGCTCTCGGGCGGCGAGATCTTCATGCGCCCCGACCTCTTCGAGATCATCGCGCACGCGAGGAAGCTCACGTTCGTGGTGAAGCTCAAGACCAACGCCGTGATGATCACGCGCGCCAAGGCCGTGCGCCTGAAGGCGCTCGGCGTGGACTCCGTGCAGGTGAGCCTCTATTCGCATCGGGCCGAGGCGCACGACGCGATCACCAAGCTTCCCGGCTCCTTGAAGCGCACGATCGAGGGCGTGAAGCGGCTGCGCGAGCAGGGCATCAAGGTCGCGTTCGCCAACGTCCTCATGAAGGGCAACGAGGACGACTACGGCCACGTTCGCGCGTTGGCCCACTCGATGGGCGCCGGGTTCTCCATCGACCCGATGATCACCCCGGCGATGGACGGCGCGCGCGAGGTGCTGGGGCTCAACATCGACGCGGCGCGCCTCGCCGCGCTCTACCAGGACCGGACCCTCGCCCCCGATACGCCCGAGCCCGGCGCCGCTCCTGCCGGCCCGGTCGCGCCGGAGGATGCGGGCCAGATGGTCCCCTGCAGCGCCGGCCATACGCTCGCCTATATTTCGCCTTATGGAGAGGTGTTTCCCTGCGTGCAATTCCCGTACTCGTGCGGGAACGTGAGGCAGCAGCGCTTCGCGGACATCTGGAAGGACTCCCCGCAGCTCGCCGAGGTGCGCTCCGTGCGCCTCGCCGACGTCGAGGGCTGCTCCACTTGCGTGCATGGCGCAAGCTGCTCGCGCTGCCCGGGGCTCGCCTTCACCGAGGGCAACCTGCGCGGCCCCTCCATCCAGGATTGCGAGCGCAGCTACGCCATCACGGGCGTGGCTTCGAAGAACCTCGAGCGCCGCAGGCGCGTGATCTGGCTGGCCGCCCCGGCCGCCTGAGCGGGCGCGCGGGCCGCGCGCGACGCCTCATGTAGCGCGGCGGCGCGCAGTCTAGAATCGCGGCATGCCGACCTCGATTCCCGTCATGCTGGGCCCCGTGCCGGTCGATTTCATCCTGTTCGCGCTGGTCCTGGCCGGCATCGCGATCTTCCAGCGCCACACGTTGCGCGTGGCCTTGACCGGCCTCGCGGCGATCACGCTCTACAAGGTGAACTTCACCGGGTTTCGAACCGGACCGGGCATCGAAGGCCTCGCCGCCCTGCTCGGGCACGAGTCGGTGATGCTCGCCAACCTGTTCCTGCTGCTGATGGGCTTCGCCCTGCTGTCGAAGCATTTCGAGGATTCGCATGCGCCGCTCGAGCTGCCGAAGATCCTTCCCGACGACTGGAAGGGCGGCTTCCTCCTGCTCGCGATGGTGTTCGTGCTCTCCTCGTTCCTCGACAACATCGCCGCCGCCCTCATCGGCGGCACGGTCGCCCGTGCGGTTTTCGGCAGCAAGGTGCATATCGGCTACCTCGCCGCGATCGTCGCGGCGTCCAACGGCGGCGGCTCCGGCAGCGTGGTGGGGGACACGACCACCACGATGATGTGGATCGACGGGGTCGATCCGCGCGACGTCCTGGAGGCCTTCATCGCCTCGGGCACGGCGCTCGCGATCTTCGGGGTGGTCGCCGCGCGCCAGCAGCAGGCGTACTCGCCGATCATGAAGGACGTTCCGGGCGACACGCGCATCGACTATCCGCGCGTGGGCATCGTCGCGTTCATCCTCGCCGTGGCGATCGTCGCCAACGTCATCGCCAACATGAGGTATCCGGAGGTGCTCGACAGCGTTCCGGTGATCGGCCTCGCGGTGTGGGCCGCGATCCTCGTGACGGCCCCGCTGCGCGCGCCCGATTGGACCCTCCTCGGGCCGACCTTCAAGGGCACGGCCTTCCTGCTCTCGCTCGTGCTCGCCGCGTCGATGATGCCCGTCGAGACGCTGCCGCCGGCCTCGTGGCAGACGGCCTTCGGGTTGGGCGTGCTCTCGGCGGTCTTCGACAACATCCCGCTCACCGCGCTCGCGCTGCACCAGGGCGGCTACGACTGGGGGATCCTCGCCTACGCGGTGGGGTTCGGGGGCTCGATGATCTGGTTCGGCTCCTCGGCGGGCGTCGCATTGACGAATGCGTATCCCGAGGCCAGGTCGGTCGGGTCCTGGCTGCGCCATGGGTGGCCCGTCTGCCTCGCCTACGTGGTGGGATTCTTCGTCCTGCTCGCGCTCCACGGATGGGAGCCGCACGAGCAGCGCCCGAGGGCCCACCCGGCGCCGGGGGAGAAGGCGGCCCATGCATCGGCGCTTCGCATGCTTTTTACCGCCATGGACGTAAACGCGGGCGCCTTGCCTTCGAATGTGGGCAAGACTACGATGCGCTAGCACGGGCCCAGCCTCGAAGAAGGCGCCCGCGGACTGTCGTCTCGCGATAGGCCAAATCCACAACGAGGAGGAACCGATGTCTGATCAACAGCCCGTCGCTGCCCCGGCGGCGAAGAAAGTCTCCCGGCGCAAGTTCCTGACCGGCGCGGCCGCCGCGAGCGGCGCCGCCATCACCGGTTTCCCGATGATCGCGGTGGCGCAATCGCCGATCGTCCTGAAGATGCAGGGCGCCTGGGGCGCCAAGGACATCTTCAACGAGATGGCCCAGCAATATGTCGATCGCGTGAACGAGATGGCCGGCGGGCGCCTGCGCATCGACTACCTCGTCGCCGGCTCGGTGGTGAAGCCTTTCGAGGTGATGGACGCGACCAGCAAGGGCGTGATCGACTGCTGCCATACGGTGGCCGCCTACTGGTACGGCAAGAGCAAGATTGCCTCGCTCTTCGGCTCCGGGCCCGTCGCGGGCTGCGACGCGAACCAGATGCTCGCGTGGATCCACCGCAAGGGCGAGCCGTTCTTCAACGAGCTGGTGAAGAAGTTGAACCTGGACGTGATCGCGTTCTTCGCGATGCCCATGCCCACCCAGCCCCTGGGCTGGTTCAAGAAGCCGATCAAGAGCGCTGCGGAGCTGAAGGGCCTCAAGTACCGCACCGTGGGCCTTGCCGCCGACCTCATGCAGGAGCTGGGCTCGAAGGTGACGCAGCTCCCCGGCGGCGAGATCGTTCCGGCCATGGAGCGCGGCGTGATCGACGCGTTCGAGTACAACAACCCGACCTCGGACCGCCGCTTCGGCGCCCAGGACGTGGCCAAGAACTACATGATGGGCAGCTACCACCAGGCCATGGAGTTCTTCGAGCTCGACTTCAACAAGAAGCGCTACGAGTCGCTGCCCAAGGAGCTGCAGGCGATCCTGCGCTACGCAAGCGAGGCCGCATCGACCTCGAACTACGCTCTCGCCCTTGACCAGTACTCGATCGACCTGCAGGAGCTGAAGAGCAAGGACCATGTGAACATCCTGCGCACGCCCAAGGACATCTTCGCCGCGCAGCTGAAGGCCTGGGACGTGCTGGTGAAGCGCCTCTCGGACGAGGACCCGATGTTCAAGAAAGTCTGGGAGTCCCAGAAGGAATGGATGCAGCGGGTCGGCTACTACTACTACTTCAATAACGCCGACTACCAGCAGGCCTACGAGCACGTGTTCGGCAAGCTGGGCTTCTGAGGCGCGGAGCCGCCCAGGCGCAACCCGAGGCGGCGCAGTGATGCGCCGCCCTTTTTTTGAAGAATCCCACCAGGACGTCCCGCCATGCTCCAGCGCATCCTGCTCGCCATCGACCGCTTCAGCATGACGGTCGGTCACGCCTTCGCGTGGTGCATCCTCATCCTCACGCTCGGGACGTCCTACGAGGTGTTCGTGCGCTACGTCCTGAAGAGCCCGACCAGCTGGGCCTATGACATGGGCAACCTCGAATACGGCGCGCTCTTCCTCATGTCGGGCGCGTACACGCTTTCGCGCAATGCGCACGTTCGCGGCGACTTCATCTTCCGCATGCTGCGCCCGCGCGTGCAGGCGTCGATCGAGCTGGTCCTGTACTTCATCTTCTTCTATCCCGGCGTGACCGCGCTGATCATCGCCGGCTATGGCTATGCCCACGATTCGTTCGGCTACAAGGAGGTGAGCGTGAACAGCCCGGCGGGGATTCCGATCTGGCAGCTGAAGGCGCTGATTCCGCTCGCGGGCATCCTGCTCTTCGTGCAGGGATTCGCGCAGGTCATACGCTGCATCCTCACGATCCGCACCGGGCGCTGGCCGCGCCAGCTCCACGATGTCGAGGAGCTGGAAAGCGTGCTGATCGATGAGCACGCGGGGGCCGCCAAATGAGCAATCCCGCGCTCGCCCTCGTCCAGCTCGGCGCGTTCATCCTCGTCATCCTGCTGGGCTTCCCCATCGCCTTCACGCTGATGGCGATGGGAGTCGGGTTCGGCTTCTACGCCTATTACGTGCCGGGGCAGGATTTCTTCGACAACCGCGTGTTCTACCTTCTGTCGCAGAACGTCTTCAGCATCATGACCAACGACGTGCTGACGGCGGTGCCGCTCTTCCTTTTCATGGGTTACATGATCGAGCGCTCGAACATCCTCGAGCGGCTCTTCCGCAGCCTGCAGATCGCGCTGAAGGCGATTCCGGGCGCGATGGCGGTCGCGGCACTGGTCACGTGCGCCCTCTTCGCCACGGCCACCGGCATCGTGGGCGCGGTGGTGACGCTGATGGGGCTGCTCGCGTTCCCGGCCATGCTCAAGGCCGGCTACGACCAGAAGCTCTCGGCGGGGGTGATCTGCGCGGGCGGCACGCTCGGCATCCTCATCCCCCCCTCGATCATGCTGATCGTGTACGGCGCGACCTCGGCGGTCTCGGTAGTGCGACTGTACGCGGCTGCGATGGTCCCGGGGTTCCTCCTCGCGGGCCTCTACATCGTGTACGTGATCGTGCGATGCACTATCAATCCGAAGCTCGCCCCCAAGCTGCCCAAGGAGGAGACCGACATGCCGTGGGGGCGGATCGTGCTGATGCTGCTCGAGGCGTTCGTGCCGCTCGCGGTGCTGATCCTCTCGGTGCTCGGCGCGATCGTCTTCGGTCTCGCCACGCCGAGCGAGGCGGCGGCGGTGGGCGCGCTGGGCGCGATGGCGCTCGCCATCGGTTACCGCGCCTTCACCTGGGCGCGCCTGAAGGAAGCGGTGTTCCTCACCGCGCGCACCTCAGCGATGGTGTGCTGGCTTTTCGTCGGGTCCTGGACCTTCTCCTCGGTATTCTCCTACCTGGGCGGCGAGGGAGAGATCAAGGACTTCGTGCTGTCGATGAACCTCACGCCGGTCACGTTCCTGCTGCTCTCGCAGCTCATCATCTTCCTGCTCGGCTGGCCGCTCGAATGGAGCGAGATCATCATCATCTTCGTTCCGATCTTCCTGCCGCTGCTGCCGAACTACCACATCGACCCGATGTTCTTCGGCATCCTGGTGGCGCTCAACCTGCAGACCTCGTTCCTCACGCCGCCCATGGCGATGTCGGCTTACTATTTGAAGGGCATCGCGCCGCCGTTCGTGCAGCTCTGGACCATCTTCAGGGGATGCTTCCCGTTCCTCACCATGGTGTTCATCGCGATGTTCCTCGTCTACGTCTTCCCGCAGCTCGTCTACTGGCTGCCCAACCTCTTCTACGGCGATTGAGGCGATGGGGACCATGCGAGACGAGGCGATGGTGGACGTGACGCTGCTCACCGCGGCACAGGCGCTTGCAATGCTCGCCGATGGCCGCATGACGGCCGAGCAACTCGTGTCCGGGTGCCTGGCGCGCATCCGCGGCGACGAGGATCGCGTGCAGGCATGGGCATTCATCGACGAGGCGCATGCGCTCGAGCAGGCGAAGGCCGCCGATGCGCGCCGGCGCGAAGGTCGGCCGCTCGGCCCGCTGCACG
>DATBEA010000438.1:0-8066 GCA_036276215.1 Usitatibacter sp. | reverse complement strand
ACGTGAAGACGCGCGACCTCGCCCAGTTCACGATCCTCGCCGACATCCTCGTGGTGGCCGCGGGCCGGCCGAACCTCATCACCGCGCCGATGGTGCGGACGGGCGCCGTGGTGATCGACGTCGGCATCAACCGCCTGGCCGACGGCAGGCTCGTGGGCGACGTGGATTTCGAGGCCGTGCGGCAGAAAGCGGCCTACATCACGCCCGTGCCGGGAGGTGTCGGCCCGATGACCGTCACGATGCTGCTCGTGAACACCATCCAGGCCGCGATGCGCGCGGCGAGAGTCCCGGTTCCGGGCTAGGCCTTCATCGATCCAGCTTGATCATCCGGACCTCGCCCTTCACGAGGTCGGGCACGTACACCGTATCTCCCATCACGCAGAGGTCCGCCGGGCCCTTGAAGTTCTTGCCCAGCTCCTGCACGTGGCCGCGCGGGCCGTAGCGGAAGACCGAGCCGCTATCCCAATCGGTGGCGAGCAGCGTGCCGTCGGGGCGTTCCTGGAGTCCGTCGAGGCGGCCGATCGGCTTCGAGAGCTCTTCCAGGGTGCCGTCGCGGCTCATCGCCCAGATGCCCTTGTGCTTCTCGGCCGACTCGAAGCCCGCCATGATGAGGCGGCCATCCTTGCCGGGCCACAGGCCGTTCGGGAAGATGCCCTTCTTCTCCCAGACGAGCGAGATGCGCGGTGCGGCGCCGGTGGCGAGGAAGTCCGCGGGCTCGATGCGGTAGAGCTGGTCGGCGCGGTTATCTCCCACGTAGGCGGCGCCATTCCACAGGGCGACGTCGTTCGCGAACGTGATGCCGGGGATCATCACGTGCTTGTATTGCTTGGTCGCCGTGTCGAAGAGCCACAGCGAGTCGATGTCGGTCACCCAAAGGCGCGTGCCCTCGATCCAGATGCCCTTGGGCTTGTTCATGGTCACGTCGAACACTTTTTTCTCGATCACCTTGCCGTCGGGAGCGACCTTGCTGATGTAGCCCAGGCCGTCCTTCGCGGGCGGGTTCGGCTTCTCGCCGCCGAACTGGCTCACGTAGAGCACGTTGTGCGCGGTGTCGCAGCCCACGGACTCGGGCCAACCGAAGCCCGGGGCCGTCGTGTCGGAAACGACCGTGAGCGGCGCCGAGGCGTCCGCCATCGGAGTGGGACTGTTGGCGGCGCAGGCCGCCAGGACGATGGATGTGCCGGCCAGCAAGTGTGTCGCGCGCATGTTCGCTCCTTGGGCTCGAGGTTAGTGCAGCGTGCGGTTCGCGAGCGCTTTCGTTTCGCGGACCGTGGCCGAACGCAGGTGGGGATCCAGCGCGCTTCGCAGCGAGCGCCGCGCGAGGAGGGAATGCAGGATCTCGTCGCCCAGCTCGCTTTGCGCGAGGCGCCGAACTTCGCCCGCTTCCAGCGCCGCGATCGGCAATCCGTCCTTCAGCAGCAGCCGGTTGGTATGGACCGCGGGGACGCGGGCTTCGGGCGAGACGATGCCCACGAGGTTGAGCGGATCGGCGGCGCCGAGCACGACCAACTCGCCGATCTTCTCGGCCTTGCGGACGGCGCGAAGGCGCCCGACGGCCTCGGTCAGCGCGAATTGCTCGCCGCCGAAGCCCGCGACGAAGCGGCCGCCACGGATTTCGCCGCGCGCTTCCAGGCGGCGGTAGACGCGGACGAGATCGCGCCAGGGCGGGAGGTTCGTCTCGCGCTGGAGCATCACGCGAAAGACGATGCCGTAGCGCTTCAAGAGAGTTCGCGCCACGAGCTCGTGCTGCTCGGGTTGGATTCCCGTCTCCACGGGAACGGACCCGTTCAGCAAAGACCAGCGGCCGGCGGCTTCGACGAGGTTGCGGCGCTTGTCCTGGCGGGCGAGGAGGGCGCGCAGGCCCGCGAAGCTGTCGGCGGTGGCGATGCCGGCGCCGGCGAGCTCGGCGAGAGCGCGCTCGACGAAGGCCGGGAGAAGGCCGCTCGCGGAGACGAGCTCGTGGAAGAAGGAGGCGCCGCGTTTGGCCAGCACGTCGCGAACCGTGGAGGCCTCCGAGCTCGTTCCCGCCTCCGCGGGAATGACGGGCCTCGCGGGAATGACGGGAACATGTTCCCGGCGCATCAACGCGATCGGAGACGTCTTGAGCGGCGCCCGGGTGCCCGGAGTGAGACGGCCCCATGCGACACGGCCGCTGAAGCAGAGGCGATCGAGGAGGTCGGGGCTGTAGTCGGCGACGCGCGAGGGCAGCACGTCGTGCTCCCATGCCGTGGCGGCGAGCTCGAAGCCTTCGAGCTGCTCGATGACCGCGGCCAAGCCTTCAGTACCGCGCACCTGGTCTTCGGTCGCCACATGCTGCCAGTGGGCGAGGAAGCGGTAGTAGTCGCCGGCGCTCACCGGCTCGATCTCGGCGCGCAAGCGCGAGAGCGTGTAGCGGTGGATGCGTGCGAGGAGGCGGCGGTCGCACCATTCGATTTCGGGGGTGGCGGGGGTGAAGCGGCCGCGCAGGATTCGGCCCTGGCCTTCCAGCGCGAGAAGTGACGCGGTGATGTCGGAAAGACTGGGCCCCGGGACATCGCCGCGCTGCGGCGCCCGGGGTGACAAGAGCTGCCGTTCGGTGACGGGCCCCAGGATCTCGAGGCGACTCGCGATCAGCTCCGTGAGCTCGTCATCCTTGCGATCCAGCGCGAACCACGCATCGCCCTTCTCCAGCACACGAGGCCCAAGCTGCTGGAGCAGCCCACGCCAGTGGGTTTCGAGCTCGCTATCCCTCAGGAAGCCCGCCACCATCAGCGCGTCGTAGATCTCGTCGGGCGTGTTCGCGATCGGCCAGGCTTCCTGCCTCACGCGTTCGATCGCCGCCGCATCCAGCGCGCCCAGGTCGTCGGCGTTCCGGACCTCGGTGGCGCGGCGCGTGTGGACGGCCCGGGTGCGGCGCTCTTCCAAGGGCGCGTCGTCGAGGAACGTGTAGACGGCGGAATTCAGCAGCTCGTGGCTGAGCACCGAGGGCTCGGGCGTGTCGCGCGCGATGGCCACGATCTCGCCGTCGTAGAGGCGGCGCAACTGCTTTTCCAGGCCGTGGAGATCGACGGCTTCTTCCAACGCGTCCTTCAAGGCCTGGTTCACGAGGGGATGGTCGGGCACTTCGCGTTCGCCCTGGAGATTGTCCTGGCACGCGACCGCGTCGGGGAAGACGGCCTGCAGCAGGTCCTCCCCGTACATCCGCTGGAGCTGGTTGGGCACGCGCGCGCCGCCGCGGTTGCGAGGCACCGCCAGGGCGAGCGTGGAAGCCCAGCGCCAGCGCGTCTCGAAGATCGGCGATTGGAGGAGCGCCTGCGTGAGCGTTTCCTCGAGCGTGTTCGGATGGACGTAGCGGAAGACTTCCTCGAGCGGGAAGGAGTGGGAGTTGTTCAGGGAAAGGATCAAGCCCTCTTCGGTCGCCGCGGCTTGCAGCTCGAAGTTGAAGCCCTGGCAGAACTTCTTGCGCAGCGCGAGCCCCCACGCCTTGTTCACGCGGCTGCCGAAGGGTGCATGGAGCACGAGCTGCATGCCGCCCGATTCGTCGAAGAAGCGCTCGAGCGCCAGCGTATCGGCGGTCGGCACCACGCCCAGCGCGCGCTTCGCCTGGTCGAGGTACTCGGCGATCTGCTCCGCCGCGCTGCGGCTCAGGAAATATTCTTTCTCGAGGAAAGCCGTCGCCGCCGCGACGTCCGGCAGGATGGAATCCATCGAGCTTCTGAGGCGGGATACGGCACTGCTCATCTCGTCCGAACGCGCAGGCGCCTCGCCGAGCCAGAACGGCATCGAGGGCGGCTGGCCCTGCGCGTCGGCCACGCGCACCACGCCGTTGCCGATCTTGAGAATCCGCCAGGAGGTGTTGCCGAGCTGGAACACGTCGCCCGGCAGCGACTCGATGGCGAAGTCCTCGTTCAACGATCCGACGACGTGGCCCTCGGGCTCGAGCACCACGCGATAGTCGAACACCTCGGGAATCGCGCCCCCGTTCATGATGGCGTTCATGCGCGAGCCCTTGCGGGGGCGCAGCTTCCTGTCGAGGCTGTCGTGGTGGATCAGCGCCGCGCGCCGGCCCCTGCGCGTCGCATAGCCGCGCGAGAGCATCTCGATGACCTCCTGGTACTTTTGCTTCTCGAGCGCGCGGTACGGGTACGCCTGCCGCACGAGCTTGAAGAGCTCGTCCTCGCCCCATTCGCCTTCGGCGGAAGTCTCCGCCACGATCTGCTGTGCGAGCACGTCCAGCGGCTGGTCGGGCACGTGAACCCGGTCCAGCTCGCCGTCGTGCACCGAGCGAACCATGGCCGTGCATTCGATCAAGTCGTCGCGCGTGAGCGGGAAGATGCGTCCCTTGGGCACGCCCTTGATGGAGTGGCCCGAGCGCCCGACGCGTTGCAGGAACGTCGCGATGCGGTGCGGCGAGGAAATCTGGCACACGAGGTCGACGTGGCCGATGTCGATGCCGAGCTCGAGGGACGCCGTGGCCACCAGCACCTTGAGCTTGCCCTCGCGCAGCCGATGCTCGGCGTCCTGGCGCGCTTCCTTCGACAGGCTCCCATGGTGCGCGGCGACGAATTCGGTGCCGAGCCGTTCGGAGAGCTGGCGCGCCATGCGCTCGGCGAGCCGGCGTGTGTTCACCGTGATGAGCGTGGTGCGATGCGATTCGATGAGCGCCACGAGCCGGTCGTACACCTCGGCCCACACCTCGTGCGACATGACGGCCTCGAGCGGCGAGCCGGGCACTTCCACCGCGAGATCCATCTTGCGCTTGTGACCGCGGTCCACGATCGTGCAGGGCTCGCGCGTGAGGAATCGCGCGACTTCCTCGATGGGTTTCTGCGTCGCGGACAAGCCGATCCGCTGGAGCTTGCGGCCGCAAAGATGATCGAGGCGCTCGAGCGTGAGCGCCAGGTGCGCGCCCCGCCGCGACTGGAGCACCGCGTGGATCTCGTCCACGATCACCACCCGCGCGGTCCTCAGCATGTTGCGCGAGCGCTCCGCGGTGAGCAGCAGGTAAAGCGACTCGGGCGTGGTCACCAGGATGTGCGGCGGCTTCCGGAGCATCGCCGCCCGCTCGTTCTGGGGCGTATCGCCGCTACGCACCGCCGCCGTGAGCTTTGCCGCGGGATAGCCCAGCTTCTCCGCCAACGCCTTGATTTCCCGGCGCGGCTCGGCCAGGTTCTTGTGGATGTCCGCCGACAGGGCTTTCAGAGGCGAGACATAGATCACCCGCACCTCGTCCGGGAGGTCGCCCTTTTCGGCGCCCTCGCGGAAGAGCTCGTCCAGCGCGGTCAGGAAGGCGGCAAGCGTCTTCCCGGAGCCCGTCGGGGCGGCGATGAGCGTGTGCTCACCGCGCCGGATGGCGCTCCAGCCTTCGGATTGGGCGGCGGTGGGCTCGCCGAAGCGGCCGTCCCACCAGCCCCGGAGGACGGGATGGAAATCTTGGGGTAGCAAGGATCTATTTTGACACGGGGAGAGCCTGGAAATGGGGACGGTCGGGCCGCCGTGCAACCGGGGTCAGTCGAGCTCCCGCTGGTGGCGAATCGCAAGCACGACGACCTCGTTCTCGGCCGCGCGGAAGGTGTACTGGGCGAGATAGCCGCTGCGCCCGCGAAAGATCACCAGTTCCCTGCGATCACCCTCGGCAGGGCGTCCAATAAGAGGGTGAGCTGAAAGCACCTTCAGGCCATCGAGGATCAAGGGGATCGTCTCGCTTGCCACGCGCGGGCCGGAATCGCGAAGGAATCGGGTCAGCCGCTCGAGGTCGTCGAGGGCGGCGGGTGTGAACCGAAGCGTGGCCAAACTCAGCGCTTCTTGGCGGCCTTGGCGGGTTTGGGCCGGCGAGGCGTTTTGCCCGCGGCGACTCCCAGGATGTACCGCTCGACGTCTTCCATCGCGTAGGCGATGCCTGTGCGCTCGTACTCGGCGAGCGCCGTGGCGCCGGCGTCCAGGTACTCCCGGCGTCGATCGGCGCGTTCCGCCTTTTCGCGCAGCGCCTCGAGCATGTAGGCGTGAGGCGACTTGCCTTGGGCTTCGGCTTGCGCGGCGAGCCTCGCGCGCAGGTCGTCCGGAACTTTCAGGGTCGTCGGCGAAGGCATGGTAATACCAAGGTACTACCGCTGCGTTCCGTGTGTCAAGGCCGCGCCGTGACGGCGATCGCGCCCACCGCCGCGACGCTCGCCAGCCACACGATGCAAACGGTCGCCACGACAAGAAACCACGGCGTGGTCGGATCGGCGTCCGCGGCGAGGCGGCGCGAACGCCAGCCGCCTACCACGACGGCACCCCCGGAAGCGGCTACGAGCATGAAGCCCAGCGCGAGGACGAAAAGCTGGTTGGCCTGCGCCCCGGCGCGAAGCACGATCAGCGCGTTCACGAGCACAGCGAGCCCGGTCCGGCTCCATGCGAGCGCCGTGCGCTCGCGCTGCACGCCGGGATCGTACCCGCTCACTTGAGCAGCTCGATGATCGCGATGATTCCGGAGACCACGGCCGCGATGGCCGCAAGCATCGGGACAGCGACGGTGCTCGGCAAGGGCTGCGCATGCCGCATCGCGATCTCGTTGGCCTTCCAGCGGAAGTAGGCGACCGTCGAAAGCACGGACGACAGCACGGACAGGCCGATGGCGAGCGCGATGATCAACGCGCGGGGCTCGAGGTGCGTGGCGAACTGCTCGAGGAGCACGCCGCCCGCGAGCAGCGCCAGCGCGGTGCGAACCCAGGCGAGGAAGGTCCTCTCGTTGGCGAGGGTGAACCGGTAGTCGGGTTCCTGGCCGCCCTGGCGCCAAGCGGGAGTGCGCATCCCTAGCCTCGCTTGTGGTGCGCCTTGTGAGCCGCCTTGCCCGGGCGCTGCGATTCGGCGATCTCCTCGCCGCCGCGGCCTTCGAGCTTGGGCGTCACGTTGTCCGCGATCCACTTCGCATCCCACCATTCGACCGGCAGCACGGCCACGCCATCCAGGTAGACACCGAAGTGCAGGTGGTCACCCCCGGCGAATCCCGTCTCGCCGGTCTTGCCGATGATGGCGCGCTTGGCGATCGCGTCGCCGACCTTCACGTCGATCTGGCTCATGTGGCCGTAGAGCGTGAAGAGGCCCAGGCCATGGTCGATGATGACCGCGTTGCCGTAGAGGCCGAGGTCGCCCGTGAATGCCACGACGCCGCTGTTGGCCGCCTCGATCGGGTAGTGCTTCGTGACCGAGAGGTCGTAGCCCAGGTGGAACGCCGTGTCGATGGGCTCGCCTTTGTACGTGTACGTGCGTGCGTCGGCGAAATTGGCCTCGACCTTCGAGTTGCTGAGCTGCGAGAAGGCGCCGTCCCAGAGGATCTTCGGCGAGTCCTTCGTCGTGACTTCCGTGATCTTGTCCTCGTTCTCCTTGCGCACGCCCTTGTCCACCGCGACGAAAACGTCCCTCACCGAGCCGCCGCGCTTCGAGACATCCTTCAGCAGCGGCACCACCTTGTTCTGGAAGAAGCTGTCCGAGACCGCGATCGTGCTCTTCTTGTACTTCACGTTCTTCAGCTCGTACGAAAGGCGCATCTCGCGTGTGTTGCCCGCCTTGTCGGTGGCGGCGAGTGTCGCGCGATCCGTGGGCGCCACGTCGTAGGCGTGCGAGAAGAAGGCGAAGTAGTAGTCGGGATGGCCCTTCACCACGCCCGCGAAGCCGGGGAAGAAATGGCCGCCGACCTTCACGCCGCTGGTGGCGGTATCGGCGGACGACTTGTAGACGATCGCGCCCACGCCGCCGAAGTTGATGTAGCGGTCGTCGGCCACGAGCTCCAGCGTGGGCGGCGTGATGTCCACGGCGAACTGCTTCTCGACGGTGGCGTCGTTGCCGCGAAACCAGTGCCACAGCGATGCATCGCGCGCAGTTACGCGCAATACCGCGGGACCTTCCTTGATGCCCGGCACCTTCGAGAGCGTCACCACGATCTTCTTCTCGGGAATGGGGTGGGGGTATTGGTCGTTGGAAAGGCTCTGCTCGGCGCCGCCTTGAGAGATCGTCGCGGTCACGGACCTGAGCCCGCTTCCGGGATCGGTCACGGTGATCTCGAAGGGCGCCAGGCCGATCGAGTCGGTCGCGGCCGAAACACTGAC